>MFZX01000013.1 GCA_001788095.1 Candidatus Roizmanbacteria bacterium RIFCSPHIGHO2_12_FULL_37_23 | reverse complement strand
GATTATTCATATTTGGACAATTTTACCTCCTGCTTTCTCGATCATTTCACGTGCTTTCTGAGATGTCTTTGCTGCAACCTGCAAGGGCACATCAAGTTTACCTCGTGCAACTATTTTAATTCCAACTTTTAATGCTTTTTTATTTACAATTCCGCTATTTATTAACTCTTTAACATTAACAATACTATTTTTTTTCAGTCTATTGAGTTTGTCCAAGTGGACCAACAGTGGTCTTTCAGACGTAGGTTTATTTCTACCTTTTCCCCGTAGCAGTGGAAATTTTTTAGTTAGGCGGTTCTGACCTCCTTCAAATGCCAGAGGAATCGACGTTCGAGCTTTTTGATGGCGAGTGGTTCCACGCCCGGATTTTGCTCCAGCTCCGCTACCAACTCCTCGACCTAGTCTTCTATATTTTTTTGCTACTATTTTTGGTAATGACGAAAGTATGTTCATGTATGATTGTTTTTTTTAACAGCTGGTCGTGGTTTGAGCTGCCTTAATGCTTTCATAACTGCATATGCATTATTAATCTGATTTCTCGAACCTAATATTTTGCCTGATGCGTTTGTAATACCAGCAAGAGACAATATCGATCTTACCACGCTACCTACCTTCAGTCCTGCACCTTTTGGAGCGGGATATAAAATTATAGATGCTGCCTTAAACTTAGTCTTTATATCATGTGGCACTGTGCTTTCATATACAGGAACGTTGATCATATGTTTTCTCGCTCTGCTTATGCCTTTTTTGATTGCTTGAGGAACTTCAAGACCTCTACCAACACCGAGTCCAACTCTCCCTTTTTTATCTCCAACAACTACTAATGTGGAAAAACTTATATAATTACCTCCAGTTGTTTTCTTCGATATACGTCTAATCAGTAAGACTTTTTCCTCTATTCCATCTTTAGCAATTCTCTGATCGCGCGCCATAAGTATGTTTTAAATGGTAATGCCGGACTCTCTTACAGCTTCTGCAAGAGCTTTTATGCGTCCGTTATATGTATAATGACCTCTATCGAAAACGACCTGTTTAATATTTTTTTTCTTGATTTTCTCAGCCAAGGCTTTTCCAACAAGCTTTGCTTTGTCTGTACTCGTCAATTGCTTATCTTTCAAACTTGAATCACTCTCTGAAATGAGTGTATGCATTTTAAAATCATCAATAATCTGAGCATAGATATGCTTATTTGAACGAAATACCGTTAGTCGCGGATACGCGCTTTTCTGTATGATTTTAGATCTAACTCTAGTTTTCCTATGTAATTGTTTTCTTATTTTTTCGTTTTTCATAGGGCTCTTATGCGGTTGTTTTTGCCTTCTTTCCCGGTTTTAACTTAACTACTTCGTTTTCGTATCTAATTCCTTTACCTTTATAAGCATCGGGTTTTCTTATTGATCTGATCTTATTCGCAACTTCTCCAACCAACTGCTTGTTTGCTCCTAATAATTTGAGAGAATTTCCTTTTACTTCAAACATAACTCCCTCAACTTTCTTAAAAGTTACGGAATGGGAAAACCCAACATCAAAAATAAGATCTTCGCCTTGTAATCGGACTTTGAATCCTGTACCTACAACCTTAAGCTTTTTTTCCCATGGCTTCTGCATACCAAGCACCGCGTTATTTATAAGACTCCTTATGAGACCGTGTAAAGCTTTTTGTCTTTGGCTATCAGTTTTTCTCAATACTTTCACTTTATTGCCTTCTATAGCAATAGAAATACCTTCTGGAAGATTTACAGAAATTTCTTCTTTTTGTCCTTTAATATTTACCGTATGATCCATAATATGGATATTCGTTAATTCGGGTATCTCGATTGCTACTTCTCCTACTTTTGACATATTTAGTGTTACCAAACTTGAAATAAAAGTTCTCCTCCGACCCTCTTACTGCGGGCTTCATTGTCCGTCATAAGACCTTTCGGTGTTGAAACTATACTCATGCCAAGTCCACCTAAAACTGGTTTGATATCTTTTACTTGTAAATAAATTCTTCTTCCAGGTTTTGAAATGATTTTAACACCCCTTATTGCAGGTTCCTTATCAACATAATACAAAAATATTGTTATAGTCTTTTTACCATCATTGTCATTAACTATAAAATCTTTAATATATTCTCCCCTTTTAAGGATATCAGCAGTTCTTTCGTTCAATTTCGAATATATTGCATCCACACTTTCTCGTTGGGCCATGTACCCATTCTTTATTCGTATTATGAAATCTAAAATTGTGCTTGTCATATGATTATGTCTTTTCGAGAATTCTCTTTGTAACTTTACCGTGACTCTTAAATGTTCGGGTCGAAGCATACTCGCCGAGCCTATGTCCAACCATTGATTCTGTTATAAAGACCTCTATAAATTTCTTGCCATTGTGAATGGCAAATCGATGACCTACAAAATCTGGAGATATTTGCGATACTCTTGCCCATGTTTTAATTGGACTTTTATCTCCTGATTCTTTTTGCTTATGTATTTTTTTAAGGACGTTCTCGTCTATATAGGGTCCTTTCTTTAAAGATCTTGACATATTACCATGATATTTTTCTAACTCCAGGTATTTCGCCTTTTAAAGCTTTTTCTCTAAAACAAATTCTGCATAGATCAAATCGTCTCATATAGGCTCTTGCCCTACCACAAAGAGAACATCTGCTAACGTTTCTTGTTTTAAATTTTTGTTCTTTTTTAAATTTTACTACGTCAGATGTTTTTGCCATACTAATGTTTAATTTTTAATATTCTGAGTATCTTCAAAAACTAATCCCATTCCTTTAAGCAAATACTTTGCCTGATCGTTGGTTTGTGCAGTTGTTACGATTGTTATCTCAACGCCTCTAATTTTGTCTATTTTATCATAGTCAATTTCGGGGAAGAGTGTTTGATCTGGAAGACCGATGTTTAAATTACCTTTACCGTCAAAACTTGAAGATGGAATTCCATGGAAATCTCTAATCCGGGGTAATACTATCTTGAAAAGTTTTTCTAAAAAGTCATACATTCGTTTCCCTCTTAAGGTAACTTTAACTCCTATAGGTAAACCTCTTCGTATTTTAAAGGCAGCAATTGATTTTCGAGCTTTTGTAATAAGTGGTTTCTGGCCAGAAATTAACAAAATATCTTCCATTACTTTATCGACGATCTTCTTATTTCCCGCTGCTTCGCCACACCCAACATTAATTACAACCTTTTTAATTTTTGGAACAGCTAAAATATTTGGAATATTAAGTTCCTTCTTCATCTGTGGAACAACCTCTTTGTAATAAAATTCTTTAAATGTCATAGTGTTAGTCAATTCTTTCTTTACATTTCCTACAAATTCTAAATTTTCTGCCACCTTCAATAATATATCCAATTCGAGTCTGTTTCTTACATGATTTACATATATATGCAACCTTCGCGACATCTACAGGTCTGGGTACATCAACTACTCCTCCCTGGGGCATTTGATCACTTTTCTTAACATGTTTCTTATATATATTTATTCCCGGTAAAAGAATCTTGCGTTGTTTCTTATATACCCGTGCAATCTTCTCTTCCCGGCCTTTATCTTTTCCTACAATCATGCGGACTTTATCTCCCTTACGTAATTTCATATTTAATAAATTTCAGATGCTAAACTTGCTATTTTTTTATAACCACGCTCCTTGATTTCACGAGCCAATGGGCCAAAAAATCGTGTACCTTTTGGCTCTTGAGACAACTTAGCCTGTAGAATCACGCATGCATTGTCATCAAAACGAATATAGCTTCCATCCTTACGTTTAGTTTCTTTTCTTGTGCGAACTATGAGGCCATACACGAGTTCCCCCTTTTTTACATGCCCGTATGGATCTGCTTTTTTTACAATAGCAGAAATCACATCTCCAAGGTATGCGTAATGCTTATTCCCTTGGCCGGGGATACCAACAAGATAAACCTCTTTGGCTCCACTATTATCAGCGATTTGTAACACTGACCTCAGTTGCAGCATATATAGTTAATATTTTTTAATCACTTTAAATTTTTTTTGTTTTGAGATTGGTCTTGTCTCGCTTATATCTACAAGATCACCTACAGTTAATTTCATATCATCCTCAACGTGAGCCTTATATTTTTTATGACTACGGATTATTTTTTTATACATTGGGTGACTGTATGCACGCTTAACTTCAACAACGACAGTTTTTGCCATTTTTGTTGAGGTAATTTTTCCAGTTAAAACTTTTGTCATACGTATGTATTAACTTTTAATCGTTAATTGTTTTTCTTTTAATATAGTCAATGTGATAGCAAGTTCTCTCTTTTTCTTTGCTTTCGTATTCATGTCTTTTGGTGGATTAACTTTAGCTTCGAGTTGAAGCTGAGCTATTTCATGTTTAAGTTTTTGCACATCACTTTGAAGCTCAGATTCAGACTTTTGTCGTAACTCATTTTTATTCTTTTTTTTCATATATTTTTTTGTACTAATTTTGTTTTAACACCAAGTTTTGCAGATAGATTGCCGTGTACATGCTTCGCAGTTTCTTCATCAAGCCCTTCAAATTCAAATAAAACTGTACCAGGAGCAACTGCTGCAACAAAATGTGACACATCACCCTTTCCAGCACCCATAGTTACTTCCGGTGGCTTCTTCGAATAGGCCTGGTGTGGAAATATTCTTATCCAAAATCTCCCTACTTTTCTTGTTGCACGGGCGAGTACAACTCGACACGCCTCTATTTGTCGGTCCGTTATCCAACCGCTTGAGAGACATTTAATGCCATGTGTGCCAAAGTTTATTTTATCTCCTTTAATGGCAATATTCCTCCAAGAACCTCGAAATTGTTTTCTAAATTTCTGTTTTTTGGGTTGCAACATGATTCTTTTATTTTCACATTTTTAATAAGCTATCTATATCTCCTTCCGAGCAATCCAAACCTTTACACCTACATATCCAGATTTAGTAAGTGCAGGATATTGTGCATAATCAATATCTTCACGGATAGTTGATACAGGCACCGTACCCTGTGAGTATTTTTCCCTACGAGCAATAGTTGCTCCTCGAATACGTCCAGATAGCTGGATTTTAACACCCTTGGCTCCCGCCTCTAAAACGCGGTCCATACCGTGATGAACAATGACTCTGTGTGGTAAATTTCTCTCAAGTTTGGATCCAATATCAGCAGCGACGTAATAAGCGTTGAGATAAGGTTTTTTCACAGGTTCTATTTTGAGGTCAATCTTAATTTTTTCTTTATCAACTTTATCTTTCCCAAGAGTATCTACAACAAATTTCTTAACTTCTTCAAGACCTTTCCCACCCCTACCTATAATCATTCCTGGTTTAACAGCATGAATAATAATATTGAGCTTATTTATTGCTCGCTCTATCTCTACTCGAGTCACTAATGAAAACTTGAATTTTTCCATAATACCCTTCCTGATTTTTATATCGGATAGAAGACTCTCTTTATATGTCCTTTTATCAGGAAACATCCAGCGAGAATCCCATGTTTTCGTTACTCCTAGTCTAAATCCCCTTGGGTGTACTTTCTGTCCCATAACTTATTTCTTTTTAGTTACTTTTAATGATTTTTTCCTCGTTGTACTCTGGGTTTGAGTTTCAATCTCTTTTTTTGGCATAGTAACTTTTTGTGCAGGCGTTATGCCCTCGATGATAACAGTAATATGCGATGATTTTCTTTTATACGGTTTAGCAACACCGCGACCTCCAGCTCGAAATCGCTTAAGGACAGGTCCTCCATCAATCATTAACCTTTTAAATTTGGTTTGCTCCGGTTGCATATTAAATTTTATCTTTCCGCTATCTAAGGCTGTCTTTATAGCTTTATACAAAACCTTCGCAGACCGTTTATTACTAAGGTACAAATAATCAAGTGCCTCTTTCGGTTTTAGTGATTTAACATGATCAGCTATAAAACGCAATTTAATCGGCGAAATACGGACAAATTTTATATACGCATGTGCTTCCATGTTATTTTCTTGGTCTTACTTTAACAATTAATGAATCACTCCATTTTCTCTTTCTCGTGCGTTTTCCTCTAGCTGGTTTTCCCCATGGGGTTTTTGGGTGCATACCTTCTGGAGACCTTCCTTCTCCACCTCCATGAGGATGTGATGCAGGATGTTGTGCGACACCTCGAACCGTTGGTCTTATGCCCATAAGGCGTTTTCGCCCAGCTTTTCCAATTTTTTCCAGCTTATGCTCTATATTACTAATTCTTCCTATTGTTGCAAAGCATTTCGCTAAAACTTTACGAACCTCTTTTGAAGGGAGTTGTATATCGACATAATTACCTTCTTTTGCTACAACTACGGCACTAGATCCAGCGCTCTTAACTATCTGGCCTCCTTTTCCGGGGTAAAGTTCAATGTTATGGACCTCTACACCTAAGGGAATATCGGCTAAAGCCATCGAATTACCTGGTTTTATATTGTCCGTCTTTCCAGAGATAATAAGATTTCCAATTTTAAGACCATCTGGGTGTAAGATATATCTTTTCTCCGCATCTTCATATTCTACAAGCGCAATATTTGCAGTACGATTCGGATCATATTGGATGTCAATAACTTTGGCTTGAATATCGTGTTTGTCTCTCTTGAAGTCAATATGTCTATAGTATCTCTTCTGACGACCACCCTGATGTCTTACCGAGATTTGCCCAGTATTATCTCTTCCTGACCTCTTCTTGAGTATTGTTATGAGTTTCTTTTCTGGTTTTGTATTACTGAAATGCATCATACGTGACTAAACGCTTGGTATCATGTCAATCTTGCCCTTTTTAAGCGTTACGTAGGCGTTTTTGACATCTGGCATCTTTTTTGTTTTCATTTTTCTACCCACTCTCTTCATTTTTCCTTTTTTAACGTGAGTTCTTATGTGAGCAACCTCGACTTTAAACAACTTTTCAACAGATACCTTAATTTGGTGTTTATTTGCACGAGGATCGACCCCAAATACATACGTCTGGGCTTTTCCTTGTTCTATTGCCTTTTCTGTAATAACTGGTTTTCGTAGAACATCATGCAGCCTCATATTATGACTTCTGAGAAAAACCTCTAAATGTAATAAAATCTTCAAGAGCTGATTTTGTAAAAATTATTTTTTGTGCTTTAAGCACATCGTATGCATTGAGAAGGCGATCTTCTGTTGAATAAACATTATGTAGGTTGTGAGTCGCTCGAAATATGTTTTTATCAGATTGCTGCTTGGAATAGATGCATAATATGTGACGTGTATCTTGCAGACTTAACTTGGATAGAAGTAATGCAACGTTTTGAGCTTTACCCTCAAGTTTGTCAATTCCTTCAAGTACAAGAATATCACCGCTTTTCTTCATAAGTGTCAAGCTATAATAAAGTGCTTTTCGCCTTTGCTTTTTATTGAGCTTAAGTTTAAATGATCGAAGTCTAGGACCATGAGCGACACCGCCACCGACAAAGATAGGAGCTGTTTTGGCTCCGTGCCGAGCTCGTCCTGTACCTTTCTGACGATAGATTTTCCGCGTGGATCCTTTGACCTCACTTCTTGTTTTTACTTTATTTGTTCCCTGTCGTTGATTTGCTAAATAAACTCGAACGTATTGAGCGAGTAATTTATCAGAGGCGGTAACATCAAAAATCTCTGAGGGAACATCTATTTCTCCTGATTTCGTACCTTCTGTTGAATATAATAATATGCTATTGAGGGATTTCGAATGGATTTTCTTTGTTTTGACTTTTTTAGCCTTTTTAATTTTTTCCATAAGTGTTATGCGTTAATGTATTACTGGCTGAATCATTACAAGACCTCCTCGAGTACCAGGTATTAGTCCTTGGACAATTAATTTTTCATCACTCACTTCAAAAACCTTTAGGTTTTTTACTGTAGTGGTATTGGACCCCATCCTTCCTGCCATACGCATACCCTTAAATACACGACCCGGAGTGGTTGACTGTCCAATCGAACCAGGAGCTCTTTCTCGATCTGATTGTCCGTGTGTTCTTGGTCCACCTTTAAAACCATGTCGTTTAACTACTCCTTGAAATCCTTTTCCTTTTGAAACACCTGTCGCTTGTATAAGGTCATTTTTCGCAAACATTTGTTCTGGTTTTATTGTGTCTCCAATAAAGATTTCAAATTCGCCAATTTTGAGTCCTTCCTTTTTATCTTTATCAATAAGCGCTACTTCAAGGCCGGTGTCTAGCATCTTATCGAGTCTGATCTCTCTTAAAAAACGAAGCGGGGTTTTTACCCCCGCCTTTTTCAAAAGTCCTTCTTTAGACTTTTTGATCTTTTTAGTAGCGCCGAAGCCAAGTTGGACAGCCCAATAGCCATCGGCATCTTGGGATTTAATCCCAATAAGATAACATGGCGATGTCATCACTTCAGTTACAGGGATTCTTTCTCCTTTCTCGTCAAATGTTTGTTTCGTAATTCCTTTTTTTCCTAAAATGAACTGGGCTTTCATAATGGTTTGATCGAATGTAACAACAACAAAAAAAGACCCCAGATTGGGGCCTCTTTTGAAGCGTTCCAATCCGAATTTCTCAAAAGATATCTAATGCACTAAACATTAGCTTAGTCATGCAATCGAAATTATATAACATCTTAGAAGCTAAGTCAACGAAAATTTAATTGGAATTTAATGAATCAAACACTACTCTCGTATATAATGAAATATTGTTTTTAGACCTTCAATTAAGATAATAATAAAAATTGTGAACCCAAAGGCAACCATCCATTCAAAGTAGTTCAATCTTATCGTTTGCAGAAACTTATTGAGTGTTCCAGAGTATATTGCAAATACATGAAGTATTAACCCTATTCCTACGGCGCCAATCAAAAAAGGATTTGATATAGGACTTATCTTCCAGATAGGATTAGTCAGAGATCTTAGTGAAAAAACATATACGAGTGTTCCTAACCCAAGTGAAGCAAACGTAACCGTACGTGCCACCTCGACACCTGAAAGCCGATAAAAATATAGGAAAATAAGAAGGCTTCCTATTCCTGTTATAAAACTTACTATTACGATAAGTGATTTCAACTCAAAATCAACGAGAGGTAAATTCGTATTATGAGGTTTTCTTTGGAGTAGATTTTTCTCTTTTGGTTCCAAGGTCAATGCAACTGCTGGTAATCCATCAGTAATAACATTGATCCACAATATCTGCGCTGCAGTTAACGGAAGAGGAACCCCAAGTACCAAAGATCCGATAACTAAAAATATTTCTGTAAAACCATCAGATAAAAGATACGAAATTACTCTTCTCATATTCTCAAAAATTCCTCTCCCTTCTTCTATCGCAGCGACGATAGTTCTAAAATTTGAGTCAATCAATACCATGTCAGCAGTTTCTTTTGATACATCTGTTGCTTCTCCAACAACTATTCCAATATTTGCCATTTTTAGAGCTGGTGCATCATTCACACCGTCTCCAACAAGCGCAACAACTTCTTTATTTTTCTGCAGTGCATTAACGATTCGAAGTTTTTGAGAAGGCGATACTCGTGCAAAAATGTCTGTTGTTAAAACGCTCTTGTTAAGCTCGTCATCACTCATCTTGTTAATTTCAACTCCATCAATTACTTGAATATTTCTTGATACAGTATGAGCACCAACTTTTCTCCATACTGACTCAGCCGTTCCCGCATAATCACCGGTCACCATTATGACACGAATTCCTGCTTGTTCGCATGCATTAAATACCTGTTTAATATCTTTACGTACAGGATCCTCAAGACCAATGAGCCCCAAGAATTTAAGTTTTTTCCCTTTACCATTTGCTAAAGCAACAATTCGGAGACCTTGTTTTGACCACTTTTCTATTGTTTCTTCAATATTCTTTTGTTGATTTCTAGGCACTTGAGACATTCTTAATACAACCTCAGGAGCCCCTTTAACGTAACTTATACCTTTGATCTTTACACTCATATATTTTCGATCACTATTAAAGGAGATCTCTCCACCACGAGTTACTTGTTCACTTATTTTTTGTGGATCAATCCCTTTTGACTTTGACCAATCCCATAAAGCTGTCTCTAAAGGACCATCGAGGTTGTTGGCATAAACACTTGTTAGAATTGCTTCTTTTTCATCGAAAAGACTCATCTTAGAGACTCGCATCTTTCCTTCAGTTATCGTTCCAGTTTTGTCCGTTGCTATTACAGTTACTGACCCAAGTGTCTCCGCTGCCACCAAGCGTCTCACCAATGCCTTTCTTTTAAGTATTCTTTGCATTCCAATAGCAAGAATCACAGTCAATGATACGGCCATACCTTCTGGTATAGCAGCAACAGCAAGGGCTACTGAGGTGGTAAACATCTCGCTAAATGACCTTCCTGTAATAAGACCAACTGAAAGAATAACAATAGATAAGAAAATTACGATATGAGAAAGTGTATGAGCAAGTCCTTCTATACGCTCTTGTAGAGGAGTCTTTGTATCTTCTATGTCTGATATTGACTCTGCGATTTTCCCCATTCTGGTTCTTAGGCCTGTCTTTGATACAAGCATCATTCCTCTTCCAGAAACAATTGAAGTACCCATATATAACCCATCTTTCTTTTTTTTGCTTACTGACATACTTTCTCCAGTAAGCATCGACTCGTTTACTGAGAGATTAATTGTTTCAATCGTTATTCCATCTGCTGGCACTCTATCGCCTGGATTAAGAACTACAACATCACCAGGTACAATAAATCGAACGTCAATCACCGTTTTCCTTTCATTACGAATAACTTCAGTCTTTGGACTAAGCATCTGCTTTAAAGCCAGAAGTGCCTTTTCTGCTTTCATCTCTTGGTAGAATCCAAGAAAGGTATTTATAAATACAGCTGAAAAAATAACAATTGCATCCACATAACTGGCCAAAAGAAGTGTTATTGTCCCTGCTATTACAAGAATATAAATGAGGGGTGAGGTAAATTGATGTATAAGGTGATCGAACTTCGTTGTTCTTTTTGCTTCAGGAAGTATATTCTCGCCATATTTTTCAAGGAGTTCCTCTGCTTTGATATGCGATATACCTAGAGCGTAATAACTTAGCCGCTTTTCATGAGCCATATATTCATTATGGAATATATTCCCATGACTGTCTATAGATTTAGTTATTTTTGAGCAATGAATTTAAGGGGCTTAATTCATTTTCACTTCAACAGAAACACCGGCGGGGAGATCTAGATGCATAAGTGAATCAATTGTTTGGTTTGTAGGATTAACGATATCAAGAAGTCGCTTATGAGTTTTTAAACCGAAATGCTCTCGACTATCCTTATCAATAAACGCAGCTTTATTAACTACGTATTTCTCAGTTTTGGTAGGCAAAGGGATAGGGCCAACAAAAGATGCTCCTGTCTTTGTAGCTGTGTCAATAAGCTTTTGACAGGTCTCGTCAATCAAGCGATGATCAAATGATTTTAAACGAATACGAATTCTTCCCTTTGGCATGTCAAAGCACCCTATCTTCTATTATTTTATAACTTTTGTTACGACTCCAGCCCCAACAGTCTTTCCTCCTTCACGAATAGCGAATTTTAATCCCTCCTCGAGCGCAACTGGATAAATAAGTTTAGCAGTGATCTTTATATTATCCCCAGGCATTACCATCTCAACACCTTCTGGAAGATTGACTTCTCCGGTCACATCAGTGGTTCTTATGTAGAACTGCGGTCTATAACCTTTGAAGAAGGGACTATGACGACCACCCTCTTCTTTCTTCAGTACATAAATTTCTGCCTCAAACTCGGTATGAGGAGTAACTGTGCCTGGTTTAGCTATAACTTGTCCTCGCTCAATATCTTCTTTCTCGATCCCTCTAAGCAGAAGTCCCACATTATCACCTGCTTGAGCATCGTCGAGTGTTTTTCTAAACATTTCGATTCCAGTGATGATCGTTTTTTTTGTATCCTTACCTAAACCTATTATTTCAATCTCCTCGTTTGCCTTTAGGATACCTCTCTCGACTCTACCTGTTGCAACAGTTCCTCTACCTTGAATGGTAAAAACATCCTCGATTGGCATCAAGAAGGGTTTATCGGTTTCTCTTGTTGGTTCGGGTACAAATTCATCAACTTTTGCCATAAGCTCAAGAATAGCTTTCTCTGCCTCTTCATCACCCTCAATAGCTTTGAGTGCAGATCCTTTAATAACTGGCACTTTATCACCAGGATATTCGTATTTCGTAAGCAGGTCTCGTACCTCCATCTCAACAAGCTCGATAATTTCTTCATCTTGCACCATATCGGTTTTATTCAAGAAAACTACAATTGCAGGGACGTTAACTTGTCGTGCAAGAAGTACGTGTTCTCTCGTTTGCGGCATTGGACCATCGGGAGCAGAAACAACAAGAATGGCTCCATCCATTTGAGCTGCACCAGTAATCATGTTTTTTATATAATCAGCATGACCAGGAGCGTCAATGTGAGCATAATGCCTCTTTTCAGTCTCATATTCTGAGTGATGAATATTGATAGTAACTCCTCGTGCTTTCTCTTCTGGAGCCTTATCAATCTCTTCGTATTTTAATGCCGTAGCTAAACCTTTTTTTGCTAAAACATGATGAATAGCAGAGGTTAAAGTAGTTTTACCATGATCAACATGACCAATCGTTCCGATATTTAAGTGAGGTTTGTTTCTTTTAAATGTATCTTTTGCCATTTTAGGAATATATAACTTTTATAACTTCTAATAACTGGCCAATGAATAAGCATCGCGGCTTACAGGCAACCAGTGAGAGGAATTATACGTAAATGAAAAACAAAATGCAATAGATAATTTCAAAATGTGTTTGATTTTTGTGTAAAATCCCTTTACCATAATTAGTATGCAAAAGATTTTTACATTTATTCATGCACTCCAGCATTCGCTTGTCCCTTTAGATAACTATTATAAAAAGATACTTAAAAAAACCCCATTAACTTTTTCTGTAAAGTACCTTTTT
>MFZX01000012.1 GCA_001788095.1 Candidatus Roizmanbacteria bacterium RIFCSPHIGHO2_12_FULL_37_23 | reverse complement strand
GTTCTGAATTGATTCTGAAATAAGCCTGTAAGGGAAGTTTTACATGAACTCCTTTTGGTACATAAACAAATGATCCACCTGACCATGCGGCAGAATTTAGTGCTGCAAATTTATTATCATACGGTGGAATTAATGTCCCGAAGTATTTTTTTACTATATCAAAATGCTTTTGAACTGCGGTATCCATATCGCAAAAAATTACACCTTGCTTATCTAATTCTTTTTGAATACTTTCATAAACGACCTCAGAATCATACTGTGCTGATACTCCAGCGAGAAAATCCCTTTCAGCTTGCGGGACACCAATTTTATCATATGTTTCTTTTATTTCTTTTGGAAGGTCTTCCCAAGAACCTTTCTGTTTGTCTATAGACTTTGCGAAATAAACTATTTCATCAAAGTCTATTCCTGATAAATCCGCTCCCCATTCTGGCATTTTCTTTTCTAGAAAAATCTTAAAACTTTTGAGTCGAAAGTCAGTCATCCATTGTGGTTCATTCTTTATTTTTGAAATAGCGAGAACAGTTTCATTATTTATCCCCTTCTGGGTTTTAAATAGTGATTTGTCCGGCATCGCAAAGCCGAATTTGTAGTCGAACTCAAGATCGGTGTATTGTTGTGTCATAGTTCAATGGCGGATTTTTTTTATACTCCTTCGTATCCCTCCTTCTCTATTTGATCAGCTAGATTTTTCTTTCCTGAAACAATAATTTTTCCATCCCTCATCACAATAACCTCATCAGGTTTCACATGCTTTAAAATCCGATTATAGTGAGTAATAAGAATTATTGTTTTCCCCTTTTTCTTCAAAGAATTGATGAACGAAGCAATTATCCTCATTGCGTCGACGTCAACTCCGGTATCGACCTCGTCAAAAAAAATGATCTCAGGATCAAGCATGGCTGCCTGGATTACTTCCAGCTTCTTTTTTTCTCCACCTGAAAATCCTTCATTAAGAGATCGGGAGAGAAGTTCCTCGGAAATCTTGAGCTGTTTGGCGTATTTTTGAACTTTTTTGCGAATTTCAAGAGGATCTAATTTCCCATCAAGCGCATATCTCATAAGTTGATAAATATTTATTCCAGAAAGTGAAAGAGGAGTTTGGAAGGAAAGAAAAATCCCTTTTTCTGATCGTTTATGTGGAGGATCATTATTGATCGTCTTTCCGTTAAATAGTAACCTTGATTTTTTATTAAGTTCATAAGCAGGGTGACCCATTATTGTTGCTGCAAGCGTAGACTTTCCAGAGCCATTTGGTCCCATGATAGCATACGTTTTCCCCTTTTTGAAATCAAAGGAAATATTGTGCAAAATCTTTTTGCGACCAATGGAAACAGTAAGATTTTTTAGCTCCAACATGTAGGAGTATTGTAAAGAAATGAATCTAGAATCGCAAGAACGAACTAATCTAACATATTCCAGGAGGAAAATTTGTGAGCCAACCAATTTGATTAAGAGGTGTGAGTGGAATATCTTTTTCAGAATCGAGAAATTCGCATGCTTGTTTTTCAATTCTATTCATAAAATTAAATACAAATTCCGATAGTTTTTTCAAATTCCTTTTTTTCAGTGCGTCATTCATGTTTGCTATCATTTCAGGTTCTACAAATGGCGTAACAAACTTTATTACCAGTTCATTAGCGCTTGGATCGACCGTCTGAGCCATTTGCATCTTACTCCTAAGCTTATCTTCTGAATCTGAAAAGAATGGGACCCATTCATATGAAAGTTTTTTTCCGATTTTGCGTGAATACATCCAAGCAATATACGTTTTTGTATTCATATATCGACTGAATTGATCGATGGCTTTATTCCAACCCGCTTCTGCAGTGGGTGATAAAATACCAGAGAAACCGAATCGTTGCCCAACAAAAATTTGCTCAGCAGCGACCAAAGGAGTCACCCAGGGGCTATATGGCATATATCGCTGGTAAAATACGGGCCTTGACACTTTCCACCCTTTAATACCTCTTGTGCAAAATAGCTCTATTGCTTTACTAAGAAACTGTGTGAACGAATCGTCATACCAAATATCTTTTAAACTTAAAACCTGGGGTGCCATGTTTGCGGGAAACTGTTGTGCGATGGCTCTGAGATATGCATTTCTAATTCTATTACACTCAACGATTTCTTTAAACTCAGTTTTTTGCAATGATGTTTTAATAGTTTCAAGCAATTCGGAAGCCGCTCCACGAGGGGTTTGATTTTTCAGCTTTATACCTTCTATGCCAAGTAGATTAATAATCCAATATAATCCAGCGTCAAGAATAAGAAATTTCGGATTCTCTTGATTCATTACTGTCGTTTCATTTACAAAGGAACGCATAAGAGAAAAAAAATCTAACAAAACAATCCATTCTCCCCTGCCTCGAGATTGATCGTATGTTTTCGGATTAAAACTCACTCCTTTGTACATAGAGGGAAATGAGAGTGATCCATTTTTTGAACCTTCCAAAACATCTCGAACTAGTCGCGACGCATCATTAGCAGTCAGGTCTAAACCAACAACCTCAGCTGCTTTAAAAATTGACTCTAATTGACTATATACGTTTTTAATCTTGTCATTCTGTAATGAATCTCTCTTTTGAAATTCCTTACGAATTACTTTTTCACTACTCCCACTAGGGATAACACCGTCGACGTTAGGAATTAATTTTGCAATATCTTTGCATGTGATTTTTTCTGTTTGTAATATATTATTCATTTTTATATATATGAAACTAATAAAAAAACCCGCCGGGTGGCGGGTCTAAGTAATTAATGCTATAAAACTTACCCCGCCTTCGCGAGGAAGTGATGATTAATTGTAGAAATCCAATCTGTCTTATTTATTAACATGTTACTATGTTAACATAGTAATTTGATTTGTCAAGTGATATAATAATAGCATGACAAACATTCGAAGATCTGAAAGTGCTACTTTTATACAACAAGAAAGTTATAGGGCACGAAACGAAAGGGAAAGAAAATTAATGCAAGCTTTTTTATCGTGTAAAAATGAAAAGGAAATGTCTGCACTTTTAAGAGACTTATTGACTTTTAGTGAAATTGTTGAATTTGCAAATCGCTTGGAAATGGCTCGCTTACTCAAAAGGGGACATTCATATCAAGAGGTTGCAGACAAAATCGGCGTATCAACTACAACGGTAACAAGGGTTGCTCACTGGCTGTTCCAGGGCTGTGGTGGATACTGGAAAACACTTAAAAAGCTCCATCAAGAATAGAGCCATTTTGGACATAAAAGAATTTACACATATTTAAAATGACCTTTTTGCAACTCTTTTGAACCACGAGTAACTGTTGCAACTCCAACTTCTAATCTTTCAGCTATCTTTTTATGAGCAAGTCCTTTTTTAATCAAATGAACAATTTCTAAGCGTCTTGAAATCTCTTTAATTTCTTTTTCCGTTAAAACTCCATATAAAAAATCAGTCATTTTTTCCTTAGAATTCATCTTTAAGAGCGAATCGACGAGTTCGTGAAGTAGTTTATGGTCCTGTTTAGTTAACATAACTTACTAGTGTACTAGTATAGGCATAACTTGTCAAGTACTTTATATCTTTCTACTGTTCATCATTATCGTCACTGGACCATCATTTACAATTTCTACATCCATATATTCGCCAAATTTTCCTGTTTTTGTATCTATGTCTTGTTCAGATAATTTTTTTACGAAAAATAGATATAGATGCTTAGCTCTTGTTGGATCCATGGCTTTTATAAACGAAGGTCTTCTCCCATAAGTGAGATCGGCGCACAGTGTAAATTGAGACACAACAAGAATTTGTCCTTTAATATCTTTAATCGAACGATTCATTTTGTGTGCATCATCAGACATGATGCGGAGATTCACTAGTTTAGCAACAATCTTTTCTACATCACTTTCGGTATCATCTTCGAAGATCCCAAGAAGAACCACATAACCAGATCCAATTTTACTTACCAACTTATTATTAACTTTTACAGACCCTTTTTTAACCCTTTGAATCAAAGCTTTCATAATTATGTTTTGAAATTGTTAACTATACGTTGCAATAATGTCTGGTTCCGAGTAAAAACATGGTATATAATGAAATACTTAATAGTTTATGACTGAAGAATGACACTTCAAAAATATTACTCAACAATCAAAAATCTTCAAAAAGATCTCGTACATATTATAGGCAATATTGACGGAGATGTCGAGGTCCACGATGAACAGAAACTTCGAGCAAGTTATATTGACAAACTCGTTTATACATCTGCATTTGCTAAGTCTGAAGGTGTAAGAGAGTATGCTCAGAATCTCATCAGAAAAATTGCTAGATTTTCAGGAGCTATTCCATCTTCAATTCATAATGTATATATGGCGATTGGTAAAAATGAAATCAACGGTTTTACTGTCCCTGCTATGAATATACGCATGCTTACATATGATGTTTGTAGGCGAGTATTTAAACTTGCCCAAAAGCATAACATAGGAGCATTTGTTTTCGAAATTGCGAATACTGAACAAAATTATACTGACCAACAACCCTCAGAGTATTCGGCATCTGTCCTTGCAGCTGCTGTTAAGGAACGATTTAAAGGGCCGATTTTTATACAAGGCGACCACTATCAATTTAAACGTGATATATTTACAAAAGACAAGGATTCTGAAATCAATCGGATGAAGGATCTTATAAAGCGTTCAGTCGAAGCAGAGTTTTATAACATTGACATAGATGGGTCGACACTTGTAGATCTTGGAAAAGGAACCGTTGATGAACAACAAAAAAACAACTACGAAATGACAGGTCTTATGGTTGATTATATCCGATCTATTGAACCTAAAGGAATCACTATCTCAATCGGTGGTGAAATAGGTCATATAGGTGGTATCAATAGTACGGTTTCCGATTTTGAAGCATTTATGAATGGTCTTATAAACCAACCAAATTATAAAGAGCAAACAGGAATTAGTAAGGCAAGTGCTCAAACTGGAACAAGTCATGGAGGAGTTTTAATGCCGGACGGAACAATGCAACAAGTTGATGTTGATTTCAGCGTTTTGCATGATATTAGTGAAGTAGCTCATTCAAAGTATAATATCGGAGGTGCTGTGCAGCATGGAGCATCAACATTGCCTGAAGATCTATTCAACAGTTTTCCCCAAAATGGAGCATTAGAGATTCATCTTGCTACTGGATTTCAAAATATTTTTTTCGACAATTTACCAGATTCGTTAAAACAAAAGATGTATACATGGATCAGAGAAAATTTACAAAGTGAACGACTAGAAGGCCAAACCGATGAACAATTTATTTATACACTCAGGAAGAAAGCACATGGACCCTTTAAAATAGACCAATGGATGCTTAGCGATTCTAATAAGAAAACAATATTAGATAGTCTTGAATCAAAGTTCGAATTACTTTTTGATCGTCTAAACGTGTTTAATACAATAGAGATTGTCAAAAAACATGTACAATAAAATTGTAACACTTACCGAATATCTTCTCAAAGAAGAACAAAAATTCGAAAAAGCTACAGGATCATTTACTCTTCTGATGACTACTCTTGAAAATGCGGTGAAAATCATAGCATCGCACGTAAAACAATCTGGGCTTGTTGATATTTTAGGTAAAACAGGTAGTACAAATGCTTCCGGAGACGAGGTTAAGAAACTTGATATTTTAAGTAATGAAATACTTGTTGATTGTCTTAGCCAATCAGGACAGGCCCAGACTTTAGCCTCTGAGGAGCTCGCTGATGCAATTTCCCTTGAAAACAATGGTCATTATATGGTTTATTTTGATCCATTAGACGGGTCTTCGAATATCGAAGTGAATGTAAATATAGGTACTATTTTTTCTATATATCTTAATGATAAAAATATTCTGCAGCCAGGTAGGAAACAGGTCGCAGCAGGATATATCATTTATGGACCAAGCGTTATGTTTGTATATTCTTGTGGACAAGGCGTTAATGGATTTACGCTTGATCCTTCTGTTGGGACATTTCTTCTTTCACATCCAAATATCATCATTCCAGAAGAGAAAGGCATCTACTCCTTTAATGAAAGTTACGAACCGATTTTTCACAAACATACACTCAAATATCTAAAAGACGTTAAAAATAGTGAAAAAAAATATACATCTCGGTATATTGGATCAATGGTTGTCGATGTGCATCGAACATTATTAAAGGGTGGAATATTTGGTTATCCTTCTGACAAAGAACGACCTGATGGAATTTTGAGACTAATGTATGAGGTTAATCCCCTTGCTTATATTATTCAGCAAGCTGGCGGTCTTGCTTTTTCAGAGAAAAAAAATCCGCTCGATATTACTCCCAAACAGCTTCATCAAAGAGTTTCTATTGTAATGGGAAGTAAAAAAGAAGTTAATCATTATCAATCATTTTTATCATGATCAAAGGCTTTGATATTAAAACCATCGATGACGTAGAAATTAAAAATAAGAGAGTTCTTGTTCGAGCTGATTTTGATGTTGCCTTAAATGAAGATCTTTCCATCGCCGATGATACGCGCATTCGCCAGAATATTCCAACGTTGAAACATTTGCTGAAAAACGGTAACCGAATTATCTGTTTAGCAAAAATGAACCGGCCAAAAGTCAGGGATCCCAGACATTCGTTAAAAATCGTCGTAGATGCGTTGTCGAAATACATTACGGGGTATTCATTTAAACTCATCGACGATTTCCTTACAGAAGATCGTGCTACTTTTGAGAATCAGAGTGAAAATGAAGTATTCGTACTTGAAAATATGCGATACTACCCACAAGATAAAACGAAAGATCCTCAATTTGCAGAAAAACTTGCCAGTCTTGGAGATATTTTTGTCATGGACGGCTTTGCTGTGGCTCACCGGATAGAAACATCCGTCATCGGAATCCCCCGGTATTTACCGTCATACGCAGGACTTCTTGTTAAAAAAGAGGTGGAAAATATATCAAAAGCTATTCGCGACCCAAAAAAACCCGTTGTTTCAATTATCGGAGGAATAAAAGTTTCAACAAAAATCGCGTTTATTTCTAGGCTTCTCCAAATCAGTGACTTTTTGTTAATCGGGGGAGGGCTGGCCAATACGTTTATTGCAGCTCAGGGCTATAACATCGGGAAAAGCGTGTATGAATATGAGGAAGTTGAGAAGGCACGGCATCTGTTGTATCTAGGTGGATCGCGGGGAATCACGCAAATTTTGCCGCAGGATGTGGTTGTCGGAGATCCGGAAGATAATCATGTAAAACCTAGGATTGTTGATATCGAACACGTGGAAGATGCTATGCATATCCTTGATATCGGACCAAAGACTTGTGACGCATTCGGAGAAGCTATTGGGAAAGCCCATACAATCATTTGGAATGGTCCAATGGGAATGTTTGAAAAACCGGCATTTTCAAAAGGTTCGGATCACATCTACCATGCTATCATTCATAACAAAAAGGCCACTTCTCTTATCGGTGGTGGAGATACTTTGGCAATACTGAATGGTAAACATAATACTGAAAAAATAACGCATATATCTACAGGAGGAGGTGCGATGCTTGAATTTATTGAGAAAGGAACACTTCCCGGTCTTGAAGCTCTGAAAGCATCTCAGAAAAAATTTTCCATCTAAATTATTCTATCCTTCTTTCATTTGGATTACGGCCAGTATCTTGTTGTTTAAAAACGTTTACTGTGACTGCAGGTTCATGCTCGTGTGTGCAGTCTAAGCAATACTTCGACAATCCATCGCTGATAACTGTCTGTTCTCGCATTTCAGCAGAAGGATCATCTGCTTTTGTCATAAAACCAGTATCTCTATTAACAGGAATGAATTCTCGCGCGATAACACCGGCTCCAACGTTTTCTGTTCCTCTGAGCATGAATTCAAACCGCGTCGGACATCCACCTTCACCTTCATGTGGACTCGCAGAACTTGGAACTAATCCAGAGACTGAACATACCTGTCGACCTACTACGCCTTCTGGCTGACGGGGCCATAAATCTGGTTGCTCCTCGAGAAGAATCGACATAACCCGATTCCAAATAGGTGCTGCACCCGTTATTCCAGATGCAAGATAAGACATTGGAGTATTATCATTGTTACCTACCCATGTAGCTACCAGAAAATTTGGTGTATAACCAATTGTCCAATTATCTCTATAATCATTTGTTGTCCCAGTTTTTACAGAAACGGTTTTACCTTTAATCACCAAATTACTTGATGTTCCAAAGGCTTGCGATCGAGCACCATTATCAAGCAAGATGTGAGATATAAGAAATGCGGTTTCTTTAGATAGTGCTCTTTTACCTGAAATGCCAAGAAAGTTTGGATATTGTAATGTCTTATGAATGTCTTTCGCAAAGTTTGGATCTTTATATTCATAAATAGTTTTTCCATTTTTGTCAGTAACTTTTAATATAGCCACAAGCTCTCTTGGAACTCCTTCATTTGCAAATGCGGAAAATGCTTGAGCCATTTGTACCATTGGAATTTCACCACCTCCAAGTGTAAGTGAAAGTCCATAGTTTTTAGGATCCTTAAGGGACTTAATTAAAAATGCTGGGGAAGATGCAACGAATTCTTCTACTCCAAGTTTTGCCATCGTTCGGACAGCAGGAATATTCAACGAGTTAGCAAGTGCAAATCTTACTTGTATCGGACCTCTAAATGATCCATCGTAGTTTCCTGGGCAATAAGCTTTTGGTTGTCCTTCTGCAATAAAACAACTCGGACCATCAATCAACACGCTAGCAGGATTGATAATCTTTTTTTCAAGTGCTAATGCGTATGTGATAGGTTTGATAGAGGACCCGGGTTGACGATTGGCTGTGGTCACATTGTATGAACCAGAGCCTTCAGCAAAAAAATCTACAGAACCAACCATAGTGAGAATTTCTCCAGTTGATGGGCGTGTTGCAAGCAAAGCACCATTAGTTACTTTAAGATGACGTATATCATCTACCTCCTCTTTAAGAATCGCTTCAGAAGATGCTTGAAGATCGTAATCAAGTGTTGTTACGACTTTCAATCCACCTTCTTCTACGAGCTCTTTCCCATATTCTTTCTCTAATATCGATCGTACATAGAAAACAAAATGAGGAGCCTTGATTGAAGTCTCTGGTGGTCGAATATCAAGTTCTTTTTTTTCTGCATCAATTCTTTGCTTATTAGTAATGTAATCAAGCTCCTCCATCCTCTTTAAAACCTCCTTTTGACGAGCTTTAGCTCTATCAAAATTGGTATAAGGATTATATGTCGTTGGTGCTCTCGGTAAACCGGCTAATAAAGCAGCCTCATGAAGTCCTAAATCTTTCGCATCTTTATCAAAATAAGAACGAGCTGCTTCCTGAATACCATAAGAGACCCCCCCATAGGGAACTTGATTAAGATAGAGCTCAAGTATCTCGTCTTTTGATAGGAGTTGTTCTATTTCAACTGCTAAAACAACCTCTTTAAGCTTTCGTCGAATAGTCCTTTCTGGAGATAGAAGTGCTGATTTAACCAATTGTTGCGTGATCGTGGATCCACCTTGGACTCTCTTACTATTACCCAATAACGTATCTTTTACAGCTCTTAGTATGCCACCGAAAATCGAAATTCCACTATGTTTGTAAAAATTTGCATCTTCAATAGCTATTGTTGCTTGTGGAACATAAACAGGAAGATTCTTGAGTTTTACTGGAGTTCTATTTTGATCTCTAAAAATATCATATAAAAGTTTTCCATTTCTATCATAAATTTGTGTAGACAAGGGAATCACACCATAATTCCTAAGGCCTCGCGGATCAGGTAAATCTTTTAAGACATATGTATAACTCACCAGACTAACGATAATAATTAATCCAATAACAACGATAATAACAAGTTTTTTAGGGAGAAAAGAAATTTTGTCTCTTAGAATAAGGGTAAACGATGCAATTTTATTTCTTAATTGAAGCTTTGATTCCATAAAACAATATTGTATCAAACTAGATATTATTAAGTAAAAAGGAATAAAGAGATATGATTATTCTGCGTAAATTCTGACGAGTTTTTCTCCTATTTTCTTTACCTTTTTAATATGAATGTGCCCTATTTCAGAGGTAGTACGTACGTGTGGTCCACCACAAAATTCTTTAGAATAATCACCAATAAAATACACTTTTACTTCATCGCCATATTTTTCTTTAAAAAAAGATGCCGCTCCAATTCTCTCAGCTTCTTCTCTTGGCATTATTTTGTAAAACACCTCAAGATTTTCATCAATTCTGTCGTTGATAATTTTCTCTACTCTTTTAGCATCTTCTTCCGTTAGTTTATGATCTAGTCTAACGTCAAATCGAAGTCTCTCCTGAGTAATATTAGATCCTTCCTGCCTGGCGGAATTTCCAAATACATCTCTAAGCGCCTGGTGAAGAAGATGTGTAGCTGTATGGTATTTAATAACTTGATCCGAATGATCGGAAAGACCACCTTTGAATTTACCTGCAGATGCTGTTCTCGAAAGACTTTTATGACTTTCGAGTTCTTCTTCAAAAAGTCTCTTATTGAGATCTAACCCTTTTTGTCGAGCGAGTTCTTGGGTAATCTCAAACGGAAAACCATAGCTTTGATATAAATCAAATGCAATTTTCTCATTAATATCCTGTTTTTTCTCAAATAATCTCAATCCCTTATCAAGGGTTTCTGAAAATTTGTTCATTTCCTGGGAGATAACTTTAGCAACTATATCTTGCTGATCTTTTTTATTAACATTTTGTTCCTTATCATAGATTCGTAAAATTTCTCTTCCGATAATGGAATAAAAATTCGGCGTCAAATTTCTTTTGAGAAAATGCATTTTTACCGCACTCCTTCGTAACATTCTTCGCAAAACATATCCATGTTCTTTCTTTGCTGGTAGTACCCCATCTATAATCATAAATACTGCAGCCCTCATATGGTCAGCAACTACTCGCATGGCTTCTTGATTTTTCTTATCCGAGTATAATAATCCTGTTTCTTTCTCAATCTCGCTTATAATATTTACAAAAATATCTATTTGAAAAATATCAGGTATATTGTTACATGCAGCAAGAATTCTCTCAAGACCGCCACCGTAGTCGACATTTTTCTGAGTAAGCTCCGATAATTTTCCATCCTCCTTTTTTTGATACTCGATAAATACTGAGTTTCCAATTTCTAGAAATCTACCACAATCACAGTTTGGATGACATTCTTTTCCAAATTGCGGATCATGCTTCGTTCCAAAGTCATAAAATATTTCAGAATCGGGACCCCCGATTTCCCCAACAGGCATCTGATCCGGTCTTCCGGACCTTGACCACCAATTTTTATCTGCTCCATAATAAAATATCCTTTCATTAGGGATGCCGAGTTTTTTCCACGCTTCTGCGGATTCTTCGTCCTTAGGCACGCCATAATCTCCCTTGAAAACTGTTATGTATAATTTTTCTTCGGGCATACCTAATTTCTTAGAAAAAAAGTCGAACATCCACGAGAGTTGTTCTTTTTTAAAATAATCACCAAGAGACCAATTACCCATCATCTCAAAAAACGTTGTGTGCCTATTATCGCCAACACCCTCAATATCCTGAGTTCTTATGCATGGCTGAATATTATATAAACGGTTTCCCTTTTGGTGAGTTTCTCCCATCAAGTAAGGAACAAGCGGCTGCATTCCAGAGCTGGTAAAAAGTGTTGTTGCATCATTTGACAACACAAGTTGGGCTGGTGGGACGTATTTATGGTTTCGCGGCTTTTCCTCCCAAAATTGAACAAATTTTATCCTCAGATCCTTATGTGTCATAGTATTTTCTTATTATAACAATTAAAAAAGACGTGTAAGGGGTGTGTGAGCCTCATCACACACGCGGTGTGTGATGTACTTCACACATCACTGCATAAGCAAGGTGACGCCAGTAAGCATTAATAATGCTGCGATAATTTTACGTATATACCCCTTTTCTCCAAGGAAAATAAATCCTAAGAAAGCAAGATAAAGCGAGCGCGTCATTTGTACTGGTACAACAAAGTTTGGAGAAGCATCTTTAAGAGCTAAAAAGATAGCAACATTCCCAATTACAACGAGAACACCGATTGCGATAATCGTTCTATTCTTCAACAAATTAATATCAAATTTTCTTCCCCTGGCACGCAAATACAATCCAAAAAATAGGCTAAGAGCTATGAATAAAAAATACGCGTATGCAATGGGTTCTATATAGGCGAGTGCTTTTCTGTCAATGATTGCATTCGATCCATAGAGAAAAGTCGATATAAGTATATATAAAGTTGGTTTCAATTGCACACTATCTAATCTAAGATTCATATTTTTGTGAAAATGCAATAACATCGCTCCAACTACAATAAATATGGTTCCAAGAATCATTGATGACGTGGGAATTTCCTGAAGGAAAAGAATAGCTAAAATTACAACAAAAAAAGGTCTAAGACTTTCAAGAGGTCCTATAATTGATATCTCACCTATTGAATATGCTTTAACAAAATATATCGTTGCAATAATTCCAAATAATTGCGCAACGAAGAAATAAGGGAAACCACCTCTTTCAACGCTTATTCCATTTGACAACCAGTAGAAGATAAAAAAAGGAGTGAAAAATAATACACTTATAAAGAATGAGTAAAATATTATCTCTATATGAGTAATTTTTAAGCGCTTAGATTCTCTTTTGAAAAGGAATGCGACAGTACCATTCGCAAACACATTAACCAGCGTAAAAAACAACCAAGACATAGGATTAGTATACAGTATAATATCCTTATGGCATGTGTTGACCCACCCAGCGCTCTTGAGGAAGCTAAAAAAAAACTTTACATCCCGCCTGCAAAGAGTCATAAAGGTCTCAATGGCAAACTATTGATAATTGGTGGATCGCGACTTTTCCATGCAGCTTCAATTTGGGCAGCGCACATAGCTTCAAAAGTTGTAGATATGGTCCATTATTCTTCAACAAGAGAGAATCACGAAATTTTTGTCAATCTTAAGAGTAAATTTATCGATGGAATTGTAGTTTCTAAGCACAATCTTTTAGATTACGTGGAAGAAGATGAATGCATTCTGGTTGGTCCTGGTATGGTACGCGGTGAAATTTCTGATCGAATTCGTTCAGCGAACTTAACTTTTGATGCGATTTGTAAACTTAAAAACGAGCCGGAGTACACATATGCATTGACGAAATTTCTTATACATACATTTCCTCATAAAAAATTTGTTTTTGACGCTGGAGCGCTTCAAATGATGGATAAAAATTGGTTAACAAAACTTAAAGAAAAAGCTATAGTTACTCCTCATATTTTAGAATTCGAAAATCTTTTCGGAATAAGCTGTAGTCAAAATGATGATATTCAAAAAAGAAAGCTTGTCACACAGTACGCAAAAGAGTATAGCTGCGTTATATTAATGAAAAATATTAAAGATTATGTAAGTAACGGAGGGCAAAGTTTTATTATTGAAGGAGGTAATGCTGGTTTGGCAAAAGGGGGAACTGGAGATGTTTTAGCTGGATTAACAGGAGCTTTTTACACAAAAAGCGACAGTGTAAGTTCCTGCATCATGGCCTCATATCTACTTAAAACATCAGCAGAAGACCTATATAATCAATCAGGTCTCATGTACAATACCTCGGAACTTATCATCCAGATAGGTAAAACTTCAAAAAACGTTCTATTTGACATTTAATTGAACGTCCTTTAACATTTACTACACTCTATGAAAAAGGAGACACTTATTGCAGTCATTCTCGGTATCATCGCGGGAATTGCAATTGCTGTATTTATTATTAAAAACTCAAGAGACAGTAGTAATAAATCAGCAGATATTATTCTCGAGCAGCTCACGCCAACCATAACAATTGATACAAAAAAAACTGAGCCACTTCTTATTGAAGAGCCTGATGATGGTTTCGTTACTGAAGAGGAGTCTGTAACTATAAAAGGTACAAGTCAAGTCAATGCATTAATCGTTCTCCAGACACCACAAGGAGAACAAATATTAAAAACAAAAAATAATTCATTCACGTTTGACGTAGATTTGTTACCAGGAGAAAATAAAATGAAGATTACTTCTTATAGTGGTAAAAATATCGATGCCAGATCATTAACAGTTTACTCCATCCAACCGGAATAAGGACTCATGAGGAAAAAAATAGTTTTCATTCTAATTTTTGCTCTCTCTGTCTCACTCTCATCATTTACATATGCACAGGAATCAGATCTGACTCCAAGTCCAAATCCTAGTCCAACCAATACGAAACAAGACGATACAATACAAATTTTGAAAGAAAAAATCGAAGAAAAAGTTGATCAACTCAATAAAAAAAATAAAAAAATAATTACTGGAAAATTCATTTCCATTGATGATTCAATAATTGTTATAAAGAATGAATCGAATGAGTCTTTTAACGTCGCAATCGACGATACGATTACTAAAATCTTTACCACTTCTATCGATGGGAAAGAGGAAATTTCAATTGATGATTTAGAGAAAGATGATAAGCTTATTGTAGAAGGTCCTATTTTAGAAGGCCAAATATCAGCAAATATTATTTACAAGCAATTCGACTATCTTGTTTCGCAAGGACAAATTACTGGTATTGATAAAGATAATTTCACTATTGATGTGATAACATCAGAAAAGGATGAGTATACACTGAGTATTGAAAAAAATACAGTTCAGCGTATTATGCATGCTAAAACTCTTGCTATTGAAAAGGCAGGTTTTTCAAAATATAAAGTTGGCGACAGCATACATTTTGTATCTGAAGCATCAAAAGCAGAAGAGAAACAAATTATTGCTTTAAGAACTGTCATCATCCCACAAGAATTTTTTACTGAGGGAAGTATCGAGGTGAAACCTGAGGACTAGGTGACGTATTAAATATACTATCCCCACAACCATTTGTACCCTCTGTACCTGTTATAAAGAATTCGGGTTTATTGAAATAACACGTTTTAGTCACCATACCACTTGGAATTGAAAATTCAGAAGGTGGTTGAACTTCTTCATGGACTTTAATATCGGTGTCTAATACATAGGTCATAATCTTATTCCAAATCGGAGATGCCCCAGTTATTCCAGACGTTAGTGTTGGGTGCATCGGAGAATTATCATTGTTACCTACCCACACAGCTGTAAGAAATTTTCTATTATATCCGATTGTCCAGTTGTCCCTTTTACTATTTGTTGTTCCTGTCTTGACAGCGACTTTGCGATTGGGAATAACAAGATCTGAGTTAGTGCCGAAAGCGAACTGACGAGCAAAATTGTCTGATAAAATATCTGAAATAATAAAACTAATCTCTGGAGATAAGACATTTTCATAGGACTTTTTTTCAAATTCATAGAGTTCCTCACCTCTAAAATCCTTAATGGAAAGAATCGGATTTAAAGGTACTCGGTTTCCATAGTTTGCAAAGGTACCATATGCTTCTGCCATATCTATCATCTTAACTTCACCTCCACCAAGCGTTAGAGACAAGCCGAATCTCTCAGGTGAATTCCAGGTAGTTATTCCCAACTTTTCAGCATGATCAATAAAATCATGTACCCCAAGCGTGTTCAAAACTTTTACAGCAGGAACATTGTATGAATTGGCCAAAGCATATCTAAGAGGAACTGGTCCGTGAAATGTATTATCGTAATTTACAGGTCTGTATGGTTTTCCACCTGGAATTTGAAAAACGACCGGACTATCTTGAATAATACTAGCTGCAGTGTATTGTCTTCCCAAAGCAAGAGAGTACATTAACGGCTTAATGGAAGAACCCGGTTGTCGAGGCGCTGTTGTTACATTATATGCCCCATAGGGTTCCTCAAAATAATTCCGAGATCCGACCATTGTTAGAATCTCTCCTGTGCTTGGAACAGTAACTAAAACTGCTCCATTGTGTACATTTAAATTTTCTATCTTTAAGAGTTCCTCACTCAAAATATCTTCAGCTCGTTCCTGAGCATCAACATCAAGCGAAGTAATTACGCGCAATCCACCTTCTTCTACTTTACGTATACCATATTGTTTCTCAAGAAGCGATGTTACATAAAAAACAAAATGTGGCGCTCTAATAAACGTCTTTGGAGACTGTACGTCGAGTTTGTGAGTAATTTCCTCTTCATATTGATCTTTTTTAATATAACCTAACTCATACATATTCTTTAGAACCTCATTCTTCCTTTGCAAAGCGAGCCTAGGGTTAAAAAAAGGAGAGTATTTAGTAGGGGCCCTTGTAGTTCCAGCAAGAAAAGCGGCTTCGCTGATAGTTAAACTAACAGCTGATTTGTTAAAATATGTCTTTGCTGCTTCTTCAATACCATAGGCTGAACCCCCATAAGGAACTTGATTAAGATACATTTCTAGAATCTCTTTTTTTGTGTAAAGTCTTTCTGTCCACAGAGCTAAAATGGCTTCCCTTAATTTTCTCTCTATGGTTCGTTCGGGAGTTAATAATGCGGATTTTACTAATTGCTGCGTTATCGTAGAACCTCCTTGTAATTCCCCTGTCTTTGCCATGTCTTTCAACGCTCTAAGAATTCCTCCAATCGGAGAAATGCCGTTGTGATTAAGGAAATTTTTATCTTCAATCGCAATTGTTGCTTGAATAACATGATCAGGCAAATCATCTATGTCGATTGGGGTTCTGTCTTGATCTCGAAAAATTTCATATAATAACTTTCCATTACGATCATAGATTTGTGTTGAAACAGGATAATTTATGTTTCCTATAAGCTTAGGATTTGGTAGTGATTTAATAAAGGTGTAACTTCTTTCGATAAATACAACTGATATTGCAAATAGCAATCCAAGTAAAAAATATTTGAGCTTCGTTTTATTCGAAAATCTTGAAAAAGTAAAAATAGTTTTCTCTTTTAATTTATGTTTGACTTCTATATTTTCAAGATGTGGTATATTGAGAGCCTTTATAGCACTTTTAATTTTCAAGGAAACAGAATTAAACCCATAAAACGTTCCTTTTAAGGAGTAGATGAAGAGATGTACTATAAACTTTAAAGTAAAGATTAGTGCGTCACCTACGAAAATCAGGAATGAAACAGCAAAAAAAAGAATATCTACCCCAATGCGGGTTATAATTCTTATGATGTCAGGCTGTTTATTCTGGTCCTTAGGCATTTTGTATGATAGTATTTTACCATATGTTATAGGCCTAAAACAACATCCATTATAGCAGAGGAAGACTCTTCAGTTTTGCCTTTACAATACCTCTATTTATATATGTTCCATGGGGAAGACATGTTATAAGATTTAGGTATGCACCATCATATTTTGGGTCAAGAACAGAGGTTTCCTGAGGTTTAACAACAATTTTATCGTAAACTTCATATGTATATTTCACACCATCTACGACAACATATATTACATCGCTATTTTCAAGAAACGGAACATAGCTAAAAATGTGCTTTGGATCGTTTTCCTTATATAAGGATAATAATGACGAGTGCCCAAACAAATTCACAACACCATTTTCACCTGGAAGAGTATCAGGACGATAGTGGATAATTCCTGCCAATAAGTCATCACCACCAATTATTACTTTCGCATTTTTAACACCAATTTTTGGAATACTAATGGAATATTCCTTTATATCAGGACGCGCGCGAATACCACGTTGAACTTCACTATCTTCATCGAGAAACCAATTAGATGCCTTTGTATAATCAACAAGGTTTGTTGAAAATTTGTTACTCGTTCCTCGGATTGAACCTGCTTTATCAACAGATGTAGCTTGTGCATAAGGAATAGGATCTGTAAAATCTCTTGAAATAAATATACGCGAATATAGCTCAGAGGCTATAACAGGATAAAAAGAAAAAAAGAGGAAGAGTGCACCAATTGTCATTGACGCATACGAAATTACCGTAAATATTCTTCTTTTAATCCCTGTTGACTTTCTTTTATATGTGTAAAGTGCCATAGGTTATTTGAGAGGTTCGACCTTAATCGTGATATTTTTCGTAAAAACTGGTATATAAGAATTAATTATTGGAAAATTGGACTCAACAGATAACTCGTAACCACTCGCCTTAAAGGTATCTTTAACGATTCCCTTTATGGATTCTGCTCTTTTGCCACGAACAGCATCACGTAATTCCACTTCATCAATATTAAATTTTGGTTCGCCAACAGCTTCAACTGTCATTGAAACATCTCCGGTTTCATCGTCTTTTTCAGCTCGAATAATTGCAGCATTTATATTCTCACCATTTAAGCTATAATTGCTCGGGACATCTGTTTCGAGTTCTTTAATAAGTATGTCTTTTAATTGGTTGTCATCATAGAAATAATATGTTACTTGAGCTTTAACTTCGAGCTCCAATATATCAGCTTCTTCAGCAACTTCTTTTGAATATGTTTCATCTATTATTTCGATTTCTGTTAAATCTTTAATTATATTCTTCTGTGCGCTCATCTTTTTTAAAGATGCTGAACTCTTCTTATTAATTTTTGATTTTATTTCTTTATCGATGCCATCAAAATCCTCTCGAGAAGCTGTTCGAACTTTTTTCGATGACCCTCCTGAAAATGCTTGATTTGTTCTAGCGAAATGAGTGGTTGCATCTGACTCCTCAATTGTGAGTTTTACGTCGTTTTTGATATTATATTTTGTTCCAATTTCTGTTGCTGTAATTTGTGCTTTTGTTTTCGATGTGGTTGTTAAAATGTCACCCTCGTCTGTTACCGTTTTTTGAGCACCTGCTGCAGTTACATCTTGATCTAAAGTAAAAACTAAGTTATCTTCAGTTTTTAACTCAGTTCCTTTTTCGAAAACAATTTCATTCCCGGCGTTAAAAATAGTGATTTCTCCGTTTGCTTTTTCTCCTATATTTTTCGAGCCAGTTGTTGAGATTGAAGCTTTTTCAGTAATGGTTTCCGTACTTTTTTCAATAGTAAGTCCTTCTGAAATATCCACATTTTTTTCTATTTTTTTGCTTTCATAAAAGACTGAAAGCGTGGCTTTATGGAAAAAATATAACAATGAAAATATTGCCACTCCAATAAGCACAAAACCTGCAAGAGCTAGTAATAATTTCTTATTTCCTACCCCACCTTTAAAGATGTTGATTTGTGGAATTTTGAATCTATCGAGGAAAAATTTACTCTTGAGAAAATCGAAGCTTAACCACGCAGGCATAAGCGATTTTTGTGCAGGTAAGGCGGCTTCAGGCTCTTCCACTATGCTTGTTTCACTCTCAATCTCTTGCTCATCTTTTAAAGTTTCTGTAATATTTTCTTTTTGTTCTCTTATGTCTTCTCCGATGACAAATCCTTTTAGTGCATCCTTATCCGTTTTTTCTTCCTCAAGAACCTGGGTTTCGGATTTATTCAATATATTTTTCCCGAAAAATTTAGAATCAGGTTGTCCAAAAAGTTGCTCTTTGAATTCAAGTACGAGAGCCTCAGTAACCTCATCTGAATTAAGAATCTCAACTTTCGGAAGTTGTATAAAAAGATTGTCGGGCCAATTATGAGTAAGAATTTGGCTCGACTCTTTTTCTAAATCCGAAGAATCATACATTATCATCCTAGCCGGTAGAATGGTGTTTTTGTTCGATCGACTAAATATTTCTTCAAGATCTGAGGTCAAATTACCTGTTTTGGCAACAGTATCAGAAAATACTAATTCTCCTCCTTTATAAATGAAAGCAGATACTGCTGGCGAATCTATTTCTACAACTATAGAAGTAAGTGGGGTTTGTTCTTTTTCTTGAAGATATCGAGCTAGTACTTCGTTATATTCAGCATACCCGAGACACTCAAGATCATTTTGTTTAGTGATTTCCTGTAATTTTTCTGAGTATGAAGGAGATATCTCACCTGATTGCCTATCGACAAGATGTGCGTAGACAAAGAATATGGACTTTTTTAGCTTAATCTTATGATCGTTCTCGATTGAAAAAAGAAGTTCATCAACATCATAAACGAGATTCTCCCATGCATTAGAAAATTTAAACATTCTTTCATCTATTTTCTCGATTTCTTTTGTCTTTGAATTAATTTTAAGTAGCAAACCCACTCCTTCATTTTGCCTAAAAATTAAGCCAACTATGTATTCTATTTTTTCTGAAGACGAATTGAAAAGTCCCATAAAATTATTCTATATTGTATTGTTTAAAAACCTGATCTATGCCCTTAGATGCTGTATCTAAAGCTTGCTCATATGATACTCCCTGGATCGTAGCATTTACTGCGTCCTTTAAATACTTTATTATTTGATCGTTGATTCCATTATCGAAAGTCCGAGAGGCAAGAGGTAAACTCTTCATAAATGGGGCCTGCTCGAGAACTGGTCCTATGTATTCATTTTGAATCAGATCATCTCGTAAGTCAACTCTAGAATATGGTTCACCAAACAAGCGGGTATTGGACTGTTCTTTGTAGAGTTTTTGCATTGTTTCTTTCTGAGTCAGATACTTTAAAAATTTCCATGCTTCCATTTGATTTTTACTAGTACGAGAAACTCCCTCTACCCAATACGTAGCTAAAGATACCGGCTGATTACCTGGCAAAATGGGAAGTTTTGTCACTTTTATTTCTAGGTCTGGATTCTGTTCTTTTATCTCTAGAATTCGCCATGAAGGTACGATTATCATTGCTACCTTACCCTGAACAAACGCAGGAATATTATTTGACATATGTTGATTCCAAAAATTAAGCGGTGGCTCAGCAAAGCGTCTATAATTACGAAGCACTTCAACAGCTTCCTGTTTGTCTAAAGACCGTATATCAGCTCCATTTTGTATGAACATCCATCCAAGAATATCTGAAAAATGTTCAAGATTATCTGCTGTTCCTAGCGCAATTCCTGATGTTAATATGTCTCCACCAGGCGCCTGCACTCTCAAGCTAGATGCTGATCTTACAACGTCTTCCCATGTTTGAGGAGCAGTCGAGATTCCTGCTTTTTTAAACAAATCGTTATTGTAGACTAAAACAAGACCATCTATCTCAAGCGGAAGTCCATGATAGGATTTATCAACTTTAAGGTCGTCTTGCGCTACCTGGTAAAAGGTTTTTTCAAACTCAGCAGCTGGCATTATTTTTGCTGGTATTGGAGCAGCAATTTCAATAATGCTTGGTAACCATGTGTTATGGAAACGGAAAATATCAGGACCTCTCCCTTCTTTACCTCTTGCTATAAGCTTTTCCCTGTAGCTTTGAGGGTCTTGCTTTACATATTTGACGGTTATCTTAGGATTGTTACGATGGTATTCCTCTATTATTGGAGCAAATACCTGTTCATCCTCCCAAAGCCCCCAATACTCAAGAGTGATCTCTTTTTTATTACCTCTCAGTGATAATAAAAAAGTTAATATTCCGATAAAAAGTAATATTACAATTACAACACCAATACCGATCGCAACATACTTCTTGCTTCCTCCTTCGCTAAACGATACGCTCTCAGGCGGAGGAATAGTAAAATCGTCACCCGAGCTTCCACCCTCAATATCAGAAACAGTTAAATCTTCGGGTGTTTCTTCAGGAAGTTCCTCGGGAATTATATCTTCTTTCGGGCTTTCCCTTTCAAACACCGGCGTCGGCTCTACGGATTCGGGGGTCTGCTCATTTGCATTACTATCTTGAGGCATACTATAATAGTATCAAAATAAACTCGAAATTCAAAACAAATGTCTATTAGCATCATCCGTGTTGTAACGAAATCCTTACTTTTTTCTCTCCTATTTACTCTATTATTTTTACTAGCTCTTACGGGCTATATAATAAAGGAGAATAAACGATATAAGGAGTCTGTTTATCCAAACGTATACGTTAACGATGTCGACTTTTCAGGAGCTAAACGTCAAGATGTAAAAAACTACTTCGAATCTCAGAACAAAAATCTTCAAAAAGCAAGCATCTCCATCATTTACGAGGATACTATTGCAACTTTTTCAGGTAAAACACTAAAATTTGCATATAATATCGACATTATTGAAAGTAGAGCTTTTTCTATTGGGAGATCATCAAATTCCTTCTCACGATGGTATCAGCGAATTTCAACCATACTGAATCTTGAACTTTATACATTCAGATTCTCACCAGAATACCATCTTGAACCTCTTGTAAATTATTTTGATAGTTTAGATAAAAAATATTCTAAAAAACCTATCAATGCATTGTTTACCATCAAGGATGGCCGGGTATCAGCTTTTAAAAAAGAAGCATATGGAACACGTATTAAAAAAGCGGAGGCTATGACAGAGATTGAAACCATTATCGAACGTATCGGAGCTGGAGAAGCATCAGATGATTTATCAATCCGTATCGAAAATGAAGACATTGATCCAGAAATTAAACTGAGTGATATTAATGATCTTGGTATTGTAGAAAAAGTAGGTGAGGGAAGATCATCTTTTAGAGGATCCTCTCCTGAACGAATTCATAATATTGAACTTGCAGCTTCGCGTATTCATGGAGTATTGATATCTCCCGGTCAGGAATTTTCCTATACAAATACTCTCGGCGATATTTCTGCAGAAACAGGATATAAACAATCACTCATTATTAAAAGTGGAAAAACAATACTTGGAGATGGAGGAGGAGTATGTCAGGATTCAACAACGCTTTTCAGGGCCGCACTAGATGCAGGGCTTCCAATAATAGAGAGACATGCTCATGGATATCGAGTTCGATATTATGAATATGACAGAAAACCTGGTTTTGATGCAACAATTTATAGCCCATCGATTGATTTAAGATTCAAAAATGATTTAAATTCTCATATCTTAATACAAACAAATGTTGACCGAGCAAACTCTTCTCTTACTTTTTCTTTATATGGAAAAAAGGATGGACGTATAATCGAACTATCTGATGCAAATGTTTACGATGTGCACCTTCCGCCTGACCCTGCGTATCAGGACGATCCGGGTTTAAAACGAGGAGTTGTTAAGCAGATCGAGTGGGCTGCTCACGGTGGGAAATCTACTTTTCAATATAAAGTAACTGCTGCTGATGGTACAATAATTCAGGATAAAACCTTTTACTCCTCATATCGACCATGGCAGGCCGTTTTTCTCGTAGGCACGTCCGATTGAGCATATTACTTATTTATAAGACTTTCAAATTCAAAAACTGATTGTTTCAGATCCATAAGATCTAATATCGTTCCTGTAATTTTACTTAAACCATTTGCTTCATTCTGACTCAGGCCTACGAGTTGATTTTTTTTATCATAAGGGTCATAGACTATAAATGGCACTGGGCTTAAAGTATGTGCTGTGTGTTTTTCGCCTGTCCCAAGATCGTACATAAAATCTGCATTACCATGATCAGCTGTTATGCAACAAATGTAATGATGTTTTGTTAGGTAAGAACAAAGTGATTTTAGATATCTATCTACTTTCTCAACTGCGTCCACCACAGCTTGAAAATCACCAGTGTGCCCAACCATATCTGGATTAGCGAAATTGACCAAAATAAAATCAGGGTTTTGTTGTTCGACAAGATTCATAATATTACGTGTTATTTCTTTAACTTTCATCTCAGGAGCTGTATTGTGAAGAACTCTATTGCTTTGCTCTATTGTGCGCACCTCTTTCTTAAATTGGATATCACGCCCTCCGTGAAAAAAATATGTTACATGAGGACCTTTTTCAGTTTCGGCAGCTTTTAATTGAGTTAAACCAATCGAGTCAATGATACTACTAAACGTATCTCTTATATACTCTTTTTCAAATAATGGTTGTGCTTCAAAACTCTCATCATATCGTGTCATTGTGAAGATATTTAAGTGAGAAAAATTTTCAAGAAATTTTGAAACAATTTGCTTCATACGATCAGATCTGAAGTTAAAAAATAATATAGGATCTCCTTGATGTATGCCTTGATAATTTGTGTCAATAATAGTAGGTTCTATAAATTCATCTGTTATATTGACTTCATATGAGTTTTGAATAGCCTGAGTAAGATTCTCTAGGTCGGAAGGGCCTAGGTTTTTCCTCTTGCCCTGTGCATGGGCAAAAAGCTCAAATGCCATATCGGTTCTATCCCAATTTGTATCCCGATCCATCGCATAAAACCTCCCTACAAGAGTTGCAATGCGACCAAATCGAATATGACGAATTATTTGTATAAGACGTGAAGCGCTCTTTAGACTACTTTTCGGCATGGTATCACGACCATCACTTATGAAATGTATATAAGGATTTTTTGCTTTATACTTTTTAAGAATTTTAAGGAGTTCAAAAAGATGTGTCTCGTTACTATGTACTCCTCCTGGTGAGACAAGCCCAATGATATGCAGTTGTTTTTTTTGTGCGCGATAAATAAGCTTTTCAAAAACTGACAAAGTCTCCACCCCTCCTCCTTTATATGGTTGGATAAAGCTTTTATTTATGCGTTCAAGTTCTTGCAGAGTTACTCGTCCAGATCCTATGGTAAGATGACCAACTTCGCTGCCACCAATTTGGCCTTTTGGTAGACCAACATATTCTCCACTTGCTTGAAGAGCTGTCTTTGGATATGTGTTCCAAAGATGATCAAAGAAAGGTGTCTGAGCGACATGTATTGCGTTATTTTGCTCTTTTTTTCCTATACCCCATCCATCGAGAATAACAAGGGCTAGTTTACGCATGCTTATAGTATAGCCGATATGTGTATAAAGAGGAATAAAGACCGCGTTAGAGAATTATCGCTTTGGAGATTGTTTTTTACGACGAGCTCTGCCTCCTGTTCCTACCTTGCGACGCTCACGAACTCGTGCATCACGAGTGAGTAATCCTTGAGGTTTAAGTTTTACTCGATTTTCTTTATCAACTTTTTCTAGAGCACGTGATATCCCAAGGATCACCGCATCTAACTGTCCTCGCTTGCCACCTCCTAGTACACGAACAGATACTACGAAACGATTAAGAGCGTTTGTCAACATTAATGGTGCATTAACCAGCGTTTCATATAATGAGCCTGGAAAATATTGGTTGAATCGGATATGATTTATAAATATATCGCCTTTACTAATAGTCTCATCTGGTATATTCAATTCGCTGTTTTTTGCACTTAAATAGAGACGAACACGAGCTACAGCTGATTTGCGTCTACCAATTGCTTCGTAATATTTTATACCCTTACTTTTTCTTGCCATATCAATAAACCTTTTTCTTATATTTAGGATGAATGGGTAACTTTCAGCTTACCTTCATAAGGATGCTTATTGTCTGGAAACACATATAAACGTCGCATTCTTTGGGATCTTAGTTTGTTTTTAGGGAGCATACCAGACACAGCATGCTCAATAATCTTACGAGGATCTTTTTGCATCAACCGTTCGTAGGAGATTTCCCTTAGACCACTAGGATAACCAGAATAACGAGTATATATTTTTTGCAGTGCTTTTCGACCAGACAATTTTACATTTTTTGCATTAATAACAACTACATAATCACCACTATCAATATGTGGGGAATAAAGTACCTTGTGTTTCCCAATAAGTTTTCTACTGATATCTGTCACACACCTTCCTAAAATCTTACCTTTAACATCATACACATACCATTCCCGTTGTATATCTTTTTCACGAACTGTTGGAGTTGATTTTGTAAGACTTGCCATATTAATCTATAATTTTCAGACTAGCTTTTTTAGCTTAGTTTTTTTAACATTTTTTTGCTTCTCCTTCTCTGGTGTTAATGGTTTGTTTTGTGTAACTTTTTTCTCGAGAGTTATTATTGGTTTTGCCCATCCAATACGAGCCATTTCTGCATTGTCTCCTAATCGAGTTCCAAGCCTAATAATAGTTACGAAACCACCAGTTCTCTTTTTAAAAGTTGGTTCGACTTTATCAAACATGTCTTGTACAGCCTTTTTATCTCCTAGATGTTTGAGTAATACGTTCTTATCTGCTTCGCTCTGACGACGTGCTTTAAAGGCTAACCTATCCAAGAGACTCTTAACGGCTTTTGCTTTTGACACAGTAGTTTCAAGCTTTCCATGTTTCAAAAAGTTTAAGACTAACTTCCTCATAACAGACTCATTAGAGTCTTTACCTCTTCTAAATTTAACTTTGTAAATTGAGTGTTTCATTCTCCTTCAAGTTGTATTCCTAACTTTTCGAGCTCGCTTTCTATAAGAGTTATTGACTTTCTACCTACTCCTTTTAGATTTACTAGCGAGCTTCTTCCGCGACTAACAAGGTCGCCAACAGTTTCAATCTTTTCTCTCAAAAGGGCGTTGATGACTCGAGTAGGTAAGTCGAGCTCGTCAATGATAATCTCGTAAACCTTATCATCAATCTCTTTACTTTCACCGTCAGCTTGATTTCCGCCAACTTCTTGAGCATTTTCTTCATCTTTTCCTGAAAGAATATATGAAAAGTACTCACCGAGAAGTTGTGCTGCTTGATGAACAGCTTCATCTGGTTGGACCGTACCATCAGTCCATACCTCAAGCGTAAGCTTATCAAAATTTGTTTTTCTTCCAACTCGCTCGTCCTCAATTCTATATACAACTTTTGTTACTGGAGAGAAAACCGAATCAACAGCTAAAACGCCAAAAGGTTGTTTTTCTTTCTCCTCGGAAGGACTATAACCAAGACCTTTTTCGATTGTTATTTCGATATCGAGTTTTGCCTTTGGAGATGTCAGTTCAGCTATGTGTTGATCTTTATTAACGACTTCAACATTTCCTCCTTCTAATTCTGAGGCTTTAATTTCTCCCTTTCCCTTTTTACTCAAACTCATGGTGAAGGGACCTTGGCCAGAGACTTTAAATCTCAATGCCTTTAAGTTCAAGATCATGTCAAGTCCTGATTCCTTAACGCCTTCAAGCGTAGTAAAAGGATGCACGACGTCGTTGATTTTTACGAATGTCACTGCGGCGCCTTCTATAGAAGATAGTAACGCTCTCCTCAACGCATTACCCAGACTATGACCGAATCCTGCTGGTAAGGGAGTAAGAACGAACTCGCTATACGTTTTACCCGAATCTGTTTTCTTGGTTACAAAATTAGGTTTTAATACCATAAATTTTAAAAAATTAATAATTTATAAGTTTATCGTGAATAAAATTCAATAACTGCTTGCAAATCAATATCATCTCTAAAGTCCTCCAGACTCGGCATTTCTACTACTTTTCCTAATGTCGCTTTTCTTTCAAGCCAATCTGGGACAACAGTATCTTTTTTTTCTATCATACTTGTAATATAAGGAATTTTTGTAGTTTTTTCTTTTTTGAACGTGATAACATCGCCAATTTTAATCTCATATGAAGGAATAGTGCATTTTTTATTATTAACAAAAATGTGTCCATGATTTACCAATTGACGAGCAGCAGCTCGTGTTGGCGCAAGCCCCAGTCTGTAGAGTACATTATCTATACGTATTTCAAGTTGCTGAACAAGTAGATATGCGCTATTTCCAACAGATCGATTAGCTCTGTCAAAATAGTTTCTAAGTTTAGATTCGCTTAACCCGTAGATTCTTTTTAATTTTTGCTTTTCCCTAAGTTGCTCACCGTACTCTGTATATTTCTGATAACGAGAGTGAGCTCGTTGACCTGGACGAATATTAAGTCTTCTCAACAAATTTGCATGGCTTTTTGATGCAATTGTTTTGAGTCCAAGATCTTGTCCTTCTCTACGAGCTAATCTGTTTCGTGGTCCTGTATAGCGCATAATAATTCTTATCCTCTTCTTAACTTTGGAGGACGAACTCCATTGTGTGGAACAGGAGTAATATCTAATATTTTACTAACCTCAAGTCCCAACGCTTTAATGGCTTTAAGAGAAGCCGACCTTCCTGGCCCAATGCCTTTTACAAATATTGCTACCTCACGGAGACTATATTGATCCATTGCCTTCTTGAGTGTTGTTTGCACTGTGACTGTCGCAGCATAAGGTGTTGATTTTCTCGTTCCAGAAAAACCATGCATTCCACATGATCCAAATATTACAGGCTGTCCTTTCTCATCTGTTACTGTTACTAATGTGTTGTTGTACGTGGCCGTAATATATACTCGTCCTCGTTCAATCGTCTTTTTTTCGTTAGTTTTTTTAATCATTTAATCTTGTTTTTGTAATTTTGCCATATCTTCTTTTTTCAGAGCTCCGACTGTTTTCCTCTTGCCACGTTTAGTGCGAGCATTCGAACGCGTGCGTTGACCCCGGACAGGCAAACCTCTAATATGTCTTATTCCTCTATACGTCCCTGTTTCACGAAGCCTCTTAATATTGAGACTGACATCTTCTCGTAAGTCTCCTTCGACCTTATAGTTGGTTTCGATAAAATCTTGAATTTTTTTCAAATCATCCTCGCTTAAATCTTGTACCCGAACATTTTCATCGATTGATGTGCTCAGCAAAATTTTTCCCGCGCGTGACCATGAAATACCATAGATAAAAGTTAAGGCGTACTTTATGCGCTTATTATCTGGTATGTTAACTCCAATAAGTCGTGCCATATCTTAATAAAATTAGGTTGAAACAGGTTGAAATAAGAACCTTTTTAACTTATTTTTAACTTACTTAAACTTATTTCAACTCATTTATAACGTTTGTCATCCTTGTTTCTGTTTATGTTTAGGATTTATGCACGTAATGTATAAGCTCCCTTTTCTTTTCACGATTTGACAATTTTTACACATTTTTTTAATCGATGATCGTACTTTCATAACAATACATATAATATCCTATAATCTATAGACTATACGGCCCCTTGCAGGGTCATATTTCGTTACTTCAGCTCTTACTCTATCTCCTGGTAGGATTTTAATATAATTCTTTCTCATTTTTCCTGATAAGTAACATATTATGATTTTATTCTTAAACTCCTCGTCTAATTGAATCTTAAATAAGGTATTAGGAAGGTTCTCAAGAACCTCTCCCTGAACAACAATGACGTCATTTTTCATAAAGCATATATTGTACCATAAACCTAATGTGCATTTCAAAGTTTTTTGCTTCGATTATTTTGTTAAAACCAAAGTTTTCCCTTGTTTGATCGCGATGGTATGTTCAAACGAAGCAGAAATACTGCCATCAGCTATCTCAATTGACCAACCTGGGCGCTCATAGATGATTTCTCTACCTCCCATAGAATACATAACCTCTAAGGCAAGCGTCATACCATCTTGTATCTCAAGTGTCTTTTCTATAGGTCTATCTATATAACATGGTATATATGGATCTTCATGTAGATCTTTGCCTACACCATGCCCGGTTAATTCTCTAACTATACTATAGTGTGCTCCTTCAATTACATCCTGAAACGTTTTTGAAATGTTACCTATATAATTACCCTTTTTTGCTACGTTGAGCGCTTCTTTCAAAGCTCTCTGACCTGTTTCTAAAAATCGTGTAATTTCTGGATTTTTTACTTCAACCTGGATAGTCCATGCTGAATCTGTATGGAACCCGTTTAAAAAGACACCTGTATCAATAGTTACCACATCACTTTTTTTAATTATCCTATTTGAAGGTGGTGTATGAACTACTTGCTCATTGATACATATGCACGATGCCCAATGATAACCTTTTACCTTTTTAAAACCTGGTTCACCTCCTAGTAAAATAATTTCCTTTTCAATTTCTTGATCAATGTAGCTCGTTGTAAGTCCAGGTTTCAGTTTTTTCAATGCGCTAGCAAGTACTTTGCTTAGAATCTTTCCTGCTCTTTCCATTTGTTCAATCTCATCTATGTTCTTGTATACAATCATCCTATAAATTTATGCAAATTGGACATCTCGATATACGTTATCTAACTTTGAATGGAGATCTTCAAAACTTCCTTCATTAATGATCATATAGTCTGCGAGAGCAATTGTTGGTCCCTTATTAATCTCTGTAACTTCTTCAATATCACGTTTACCTCCTTTAAGCTTGCCTCTATATATTCTCTTACTCAAGCGCTTATATCGAAGTTCCTTGCTTGCCCATAAGCATAGGATCACAATATCAACATCTTTAAATTCTCTCTGTAAGTATTGGTATTCTTCAAAGGACCTCAATCCATCTATAACTATAAAATTTGCTTTATCTAATGCTTTAGTAATGCTTTCTTTGTTGAGAAAAGCAAAAGCTTCCATACCATACTTCTCCCTTAAGTCCATTCGTATTTTTTGATGCGTCGTTCTGTTATGTTCGAGGTTGTTCCGATTAATATACTCATTCACTATATTGCCAAAATGAATGACTATTAAACCTTTTTCAGCAAAATAATTTGTAGCTTCTGTTTTCCCGCTCCCTGCTAACCCGGTAACCGCCAATATTTTTTTATTTTTTGGCTGCCATTCTTTGATGTTGTTTTTAACAACCTGCTTGCCAAGATTTTTTAAAATCTCCTTATTAACGCTTTTGATAGATTTCGTTCCATCAATAATAGCTAATTTACCTTCTTTTTTATAGTAATTAATAACTGGTTTTGTAACTGCATGAAACAAATCTATCCTTTTCTTCATTGCTGCAATAGTCTGATCTTCTCTGATATCCTTATTCCTATATGCTATTCTCCATAAAGCCTCTTTATCTGGAAGCTCCAAATAAATAACTTTATCAATTCCATTTTTAAACGCTTCTGCTTGTTCAATTGTTCTGGGGAATCCATCAATAATATATCCACTTTGGTATTCCCTCCGTCTGAGGTATTCCTGAACTATTGGAACTGTTTTTCCATCCGGTATTAAGTGGCCTGCACTCATTGTCTCTTTAACGTACCGACCTAAACTCGTCTTTTCTTTTGCAATATTTCTAAATATATGTCCCGTTGAAAGATAAGGAACATTGAGCTGTTTTGCTAAAAGATTACCCTGTGTTGATTTACCTGCTCCGGGAACACCTATAAGGATAAGTTTCATCATGATTCTGTGTATTTAATGTAATTTTTTTGCCTCCTTGTGCTCTCTATGCTTGTTGCAATTATTACAATGCTTTGACATAACAAGTTTTTCGGTCGTATTGATTTTATTACGTTCAGTAACATAATTTACTTTACCGCATACGCTACATTGTAATCCAATTTTTGTACGTTGTCCTTTTTTTGCCATATATTATCTGGTGAACTTATCGTAGTTTTTCATAGCAATCTGCGTTTCGATGACTTTAAATGTTTCTAATACTACGGATACGACGATCAGTACTCCTGTTCCGCCAATGACCAATTGCTGTGCACCAGTAAGTGCAGACATAACCGAAGGGAGTACGGCAACAAGACCTAAAAAGATGGCACCGACACTCGTTATTTTATATAGAATTGATTGTAAGTGCTTCTTTGTAGCCTCGCCTGGCCGTATACCGGGAATAAAACCTCCATGCTTTTGTATCTCCTCAGCAATTTTTTCTGGATTGAAAACAATTGCTGTATAAAAAAAAGTAAAAGCAACCACAAGAATAAAGTAGAAAAAATTGTAGAAAAAACTTAAGGGATTAAAAACACGAACAAAAAATTGGGCGACTTGTGCAATATTAGCGTTTGGTGATGCAACAAAAAAATTACCTATAAGTTGAGGAAAAAGAACAAATGAAATCGCAAATATGATAGGAATTACACCAGCCTGATTTAATCTAAGAGGAAGGTAATTTGAAGCTCCTTGATACATACGGTTACCTCTAATCCGTTTTGCATAGTAGACAGGGACCTTCCGAATTGCTTGATTTATGAATACTACTGCAAATACAACAAATAAAATAAAGATCCCGATAAACAGTGTACTAAAAAGAGATTCCTGGTTGATAGTGACGAGGGTTTGTGCCGCAACAACAGGCACTCGAGCAATAATTCCAACGAATATGAGCATTGATATCCCGTTACCGAGTCCAAACTCTGAGATAAGTTCACCCAACCACATTAATATAAATGAACCTGCAGTAAGCGTGATGATGAAAGATAAAAATTCAATGAAATTTAAATTTCCAATAATATTCTGATTTCTTAAAAGAACAAACATGCCCACACCTTGAACAAGTGTAATTGGCAGCGTTAAAAATCTTGTATATTGATTGATTTTTGCTCTACCATATTCTCCTTCCTTACTAAGTTCTTCCATTTTAGGAACAACTACAGTAAGAAGTTGCATAATGATTGACGCGTT
>MFZX01000011.1 GCA_001788095.1 Candidatus Roizmanbacteria bacterium RIFCSPHIGHO2_12_FULL_37_23 | reverse complement strand
GACAATGACCTAATATTGGTCCCTTAAATGAATCAAGATAGTCCGTACACTTCCCTAATTTTAGTGTTTCCCACCCGATGCGTGCTGCACCCCCGCTAAAAATCAACGCGTCCGCGTCAATGTCTTCCACCGGCGTAGTGTTCTCAATAATTTTTGTTTCATATTCAAGGTCTCTTACAACTCGCCATATACGATGTGTCCACTGACCACCATTATCAACAACGTATACTTTCTTCTTATTATTCATACTCTACGGTGCCGGGGGGCTTGTTGGTAACATCATACAAAACACGACTCACATGCTTTTTTAAAACATTGGTAATCTTGACTGATATTCTTTCGAGGACCTGATGGGGAATTTTTGAGTAAGCTGCACTCATACCATCCATGCTTTCTACAGCTCTCACTGCGATGATATATTTATATACTCGCAAATCTCCATGGACTCCTACAGCTTTTACGGGTAATAAAACAGCAAAATATTGCCAAGGTCTTGTCATCTCTTTATTTCTCGATGCTGTTTCGATTTCTTCTTCGACTATCGCGCAAGCTTCTCTGACAATTTCAACTCTTTTTAGTGTTGCCTCTCCAATAACACGAATCGCAAGTCCGGGTCCTGGAAATGGTTGACGTTCATAAATTTCCCGAGGAAGTCCTATTTCCTTCCCCACTATTCTTACCTCATCTTTATATAAATCTCGTAACGGTTCCAAGATCTTAAATCCGATTTTTTTGGGTAGTCCTCCAACATTATGATGAGACTTTATGGTGTCTCTTAAACCTCCCCCACTCTCAATCCAATCTGGAGCAATTGTACCTTGTACAAAATATTTTGCATGCTGTTTTCGCGCAACTTCTTCAAAGACTCTGATAAATAATCTTCCAATTTTTTTACGTTTTCTCTCTGGATCCATAACACCTTTGAGTTCTTTATAAAACCTCTGTTTTGCATCAACCACCACAACATTAAGGCCAAGATTCGCAAGCAGAGACCTATTATGTTTTATCTCATTTTTGCGCATAAATCCTGTGTCAACGAGAACGCATACCAATTTTTTGCCAATAGCTTTATGCACAAGAATTGCAGCGGTTGTAGAATCCACACCACCAGAAAGACCTGAGATAGCATTACCTTCAATTGAAGTTTTGAGTTCTGCGACTTGGTCGTTAATGAATTTTTTACTATTGAACACGAGAATAAGAGAAATATATCATACCAAACATTTAATGTAAACGATTGAATAAATATTTCGATGATATAATTAGTCGATGGTTGATCATAGCGAGACAGATAGACCGTCCGAACAAACCTTTGATGCGACTGCTGTTTTTAATGGTCAAGTAACATTAGGATTATTCGAAGAAGCTGAAAGAGCTTTGGATGCAGGAGATCTCCCCAGAGCAAGAGAATATCTTGCTAGAGCGCTTATTGCATCTGTTCCGCAAAGTGGAATACCATTTCTTGAAGATAATTACGGCGGTGTTCTACCCTCTGAATAATTTTCATAGCATTAAAGAATCTCTTCATCTACAATAGATTACATGAAGAAATCTTCGATTGACGTCGCATACTTCTCTATGGAAATGATGCTCGAAAGCGATATTCCTATTTATGCAGGAGGGCTTGGTGTATTAGCTGGAGATTTACTTCGTTCCTGTGCTGATCTGAAAGTTCCTGCTGTTGGAATGAGTCTTGTTTATAGTGGAACTGTCTTTGCACAAATGATTGAACCTGACGGATCCCAACAGTTCAAAGAAGTAGATTGGCGAAAACTTGATCAGCTCACGAGGCTCCCTGAAAAAATTGTCATGAAAATTAATGGGCGCGATGTCTCTATCGCTTGTTGGAGATATGACATTGTTGGTTTCGACGGATTTGTTGTTCCAATATATTTTCTTGATACTGATTTTTACGAAAATGACGATTGGTCTCGTCTTATTACAAGAAACCTCTATGCACAACAGGGTGATTTAAGAATCGCACAAGAAGTAGTCTTAGGAATCGGAGGTGTCAAAATGCTTAGAAAACTTGGATATAACAATATTAAAACCTATCACATGAATGAGGGACATTGTTCATTTGTTGCACTGGAACTTCTGGCAGAAAACGAGTACAAAGATGATAAAGTTAGGAAATTGTGTTCATTTACCACACATACACCAATACCAGAAGGTCATGACGTTTTTGACTACGATTTAGCGTATCAAATAGCAGGTGATTATCTTCCTTGGCATATCAAAGATCTTGCTTCTGCAGACCGTCTACACATGACAAAACTTGGTATGAGTCTCAGTAAAACCAAACTCGCTGTATCAAAAAAGCATGAAAAAGTTTCAAATCATATTCTTCCCGGATACGATATAAAATCGGTAACCAATGGCATCCATCACCGCACATGGATAAGTCCCTATCTGCAAGATCTTTACGAAAAATATATACCCGGATCGCTTAAAGATCCCAGCAAATTGAAAAATTCTGAAACTTTAATTCCTGATGACGAATTATGGCGAGCCCATTTAGAATCAAAAAGAGAGCTTTTACATTATGTTAATAAACACCTTACCTCTATTGATACTCGCCAAGAAAGGGAAAATCCTAATCCAGCAGACTGTTTTGATGAAAATATTCTCACTATCGCTATGGCTAGACGTCCAGTCGAATACAAAAGACCACTATTGTTTTATCACGATCTAGAAAGACTCATGCGGATCGGAAAAGGAAAAATTCAGATTATTCAGTGCGGAAAAAGCCACTTCGCTGATGAGATAAGTCAGAAAATTGTTCACGAAATTATTAGGATCTCCAAAAAATGTAGAACAGCAATTAAAGTTGTTTATCTTGAAAATTATTCTCCGCGAATTGCACGTTTTCTTGTCGCTGGAACTGATATATGGCTCAACACACCCATTCAACCTCTTGAAGCTTCTGGGACCTCTGGGATGAAAGCCGCGATGAATGGAGTACTCAATTTCTCAGTGCCGGATGGATGGTGGATTGAAGGTTATAAAATGCGTCCTGATGCAGGATTTGTTATTGGCGAAGAAATCAAAGGTCTTGATGCAGAATTCAATAACGATAAAGATGCTGATTCAATATACGAAGTTCTCGAGCATGAGATAATCCCAACCTATTATAACAACCGAAAAGAATGGACTCATCGCATGAAACAAGCAATTGCACTTGGTTCTTATTTCAATACTCACCGCTGCATCAGGGAATACCAAACTATAGCATGGAATACATAGTATTTATGTATACTATATACTGTGAAAAAAGAATATTCTGAACTCGATTTTAAAGAACATCTCGAAAAAGAACATAAACTTTCTACGCTTTCTACACATATTAGAGAAATCGTGTATGGCGGAACAGATGGAATTATAACCACTTTTGCAGTAGTTGCGGGATTTTCTGGAGCTCAAGCCATAACTTCAGATTCAACACTGCCTATTCTCACTGTGCTACTCTTTGGCTTTGCCAATCTTTTTGCAGATGGAGCCTCGATGGGACTTGGTAATTTTTTATCAGTACGAGCAGATCAAGATCTTTATAAACGAGAAAAAGACAAAGAACGAAAAGAAATCAAAGAAAACACTGATATGGAGAAAGCAGAAACAACACACATATTAATGTCTAGGGGTTTTACCCAAGGAGAAGCCGCGAAAATGGCCGAAATATATGCTCGTAACGAAGGGCCATGGGTTGATTTTATGATGCGCGAGGAGCTCGGTATGCCTAGTCCTGAAAGTGAAAATCCATTTTTAACAGGTTTAATAACGTTTTTGGCATTTATTCTTTTTGGTTTTATTCCACTTACTCCCTATGTTTTTACTCAAAATATCTTATCTTCTCATTCTTTTTCTTACTCAATCTTATTTACTTTTGTCGCTTTACTCATTCTTGGTATTTCACGCTGGAAAGTCACTCGTCAAAGTATCAGTCGATCCGTAGGTGAAACAGTATTGTTGGGGAGCATTTCAGCAATCATTGCGTATTTTGTTGGCACGATGTTCCGTCAATAATCCCATCTTGTATTTTACTTCTCCACGTTTTATCATAATACTATGGTTTATCTCTATCTTGGAGAACATACTATCAAGCTTCTCTCACTTACTAAGACACTTCTTGGACAATATAATCTTACTTCTTTCTCAAAAACACACTCATCCCCTTTGTTCGAGGATGGTCAGATAAAAAATATCGATCTTGTGGCAAGCGCTATAAAAGAAGCGTTGACATCAGCTAAACCCACTCAGGTCTCAGATAGGGAAATCGTGCTTATATTACCTCAAAAATCGTTTACATTTGGAAGATATGATGTGCCTAAAGATATGTCTGACACAGCCGTACTTCCATTTATTAAAGATAAGGTGAGATCTGATCTTAACATAGATATTGAAAACGAATATTATGATTATGTTTTTAGACAACACAATAACGATAGTGCCCTAATTTTTTATTCCCAAACACAAAAGAATCGTGAAAATATTGATGAAGTATTAAAACTACTACAATTAAAAGTAGTTAAAATAATCCCAGAATCTCTCGCTTTCTATACTCTTTTCGAAAAAACACTTAGAAAGGAAAAAAAGGAAAAAATCTTGTTTATTTCTTTTGAAAAACAAGGTTCTTTCGGGTACCTTTACGATTCTCAAGGACTTTTTGAAAAAGAAAAAATTGAACTTGGCGATGATATTAAATCTTCTCTTAAAAAAAAGGTAGCAGAATATGAAGATAAAAATATCAAGATTAACCGTGTAATATTATCTGGTTCACAATCATCTGCTGTACGCCAAGATCTTTTTACAAAAGACGTTGGTGTCTGGACAAACCCACTTGAAAAAATTATTGACAATTTTTATCAAGACTATCTTAAGCTTGTCGCCCCAAATATGGATGAATCTTTTTCAATTTTACAATTTGACGTTTGTTTTGGATCATTCATTTTTGTACAAGAAAATAAAGACTTCTCTCTTTTAAAACAAGAAAAAGCCTCTAGCGGATTTTCTCTAAATCTACCATCATTACATCTCGGATTTCTTTCTGGAATATTTTCGCTGAAAACTCTAGGAATTTTTATGGTGTCTTTCGTTATATCATTCGGAATTATTTACGGTTTATCGAATATGGGTAATTTACCTTTTGCAATTAAATTACCTACTCAAAAACAAGAAGTCACAGATAAGCCAATAATAAAACCAACTAAAACCCCAACACCTACGCCATCAATTGCACGAGAGGAAGTAAAAATCAAAGTACTTAATGGCTCAGGTACAAAAGGTAAAGCTGCGACAGTTAAAGAAATTCTTCTTGAAGCAGGCTATTCAGACATATTAACTGATAATGCAGATAGTTTTGATTTTGAAACAACTGAAGTTCAAATCAAAAAAGACAAAGATGCTGTTTTCGATTTTCTCAAGACAGATCTACAAGATTATGTTTCTCTCAAAGAATTCTCAACATTAAGTGATGAAGAAAATGCGGATGTTATCATCACCATAGGGGCAGACTTCGAATAAAGATCCAAATCCTCAAGGCCAAGGTTAAGTGTTATAATTGGGCCATGGAAGAAAAGAAAGAAGAACTCACAAAACGGCTTGATGTATTGCTTGAAAAGGCACAAATAGCTCATTTAAAAAAAGAAGTAAGCGAACTCGAAGAACAAACGTATAATAAAGATTTTTGGACCAACCATGAAAGGGCGCGAGACGTATCAAAACGTATAGCAGATATCAAAAAACAGCTCGAAGACTCAGAATTGATGCAACTACTCCTTGAGGAAAATGAGCTTAATGAACTTGAAAAACTTCTCAATCAGTATGAAGTCCAACTTTTCTTCTCTGGTGAATTTGATTTACACAATGCTATTGTGGGAATCCACTCCGGACAAGGTGGCACTGAAGCAATGGATTGGACATCAATGCTTTATCGTATGTATACGCGCTTTTTTGAAAAGAGCGGTTTCAAATGGGAAATGATCGACATGATTGAAGGTGAGGAAGCAGGAATAAAAACAATCACTATGAAAGTCATTGGAAAATTTGCCTATGGTTACATGAAAGCAGAAGCAGGAGTCCATCGACTCGTAAGACAATCCCCTTTTAATGCCAGTTCACTTAGACAGACATCGTTTGCTCTCGTTGAAGTCATACCGGTGATACAAAATAAAGAGATTAATATTAATGAAGACGAACTCGAATGGCAATTTTTCAGATCAGGAGGCCATGGAGGACAAAATGTAAATAAAGTCTCAACAGCAGTAAGACTTATCCATAAACCAACGGGGATCACAGTCACGTGTCAGAAGGAACGCAAACAGGAACAGAATCGGGATATTGCTTTGGAAATTCTTAGAGGTAAATTATGGCAACTGGAACATGAAGCAAAAGAAAAAAAACTAGCAACATTTAAAGGTCCAAAACAAGCATCATGGGGATTACAAATCAGATCATATGTTTTACATCCATATAAATTGGTTAAAGATCTCCGAACTAATTACGAAGATACGAACCCTGAATCTGTTTTAGACGGTAACATTGACGAATTTATATCGGCATATATAAAATCAGCCAAATTAAAAACTTCCTAACCTAGGTTGCGATTCTTATACATTTTTGCTATCCTTTTCCTAGTATGGATGATGCACAAGAAAATCCTCAACATCAAGAACACAGCAATATAAAACCACCTCAAAATGAAAAGCTTATTCATGAATTACCAGTTGATAAATCACCAAATAAAGATATTACTATGAAGAAAACATTTATCATTTTCGCGCTTGTTATCATTGCCGGAATTGCTTCAGGTTTTACAGGAAGTTACTTACAAAATGCTTTCAGTGGTACTAAAACCACTACCATTAAAAGTCTATCTAAAGCAAAGGTTGTAGAAACAGCAGGTATCAAAGATAAAAAGACATTCAAAGATTCTGCTGAAGGTGTTCTGAGGGCAGGTGGGCATGAAAGCGGAGAAGGAAGTTTTCACCTAGAGCGACCCGGTGGAGAAGATCAAACAGCATATCTTACATCGAGCACTGTTGATCTTTCAGAATACATTGGAAAAAATGTCCGTGTTCACGGAGAAACTTTCCAAGCACAACAGGCTGGATGGCTTATGGATGTAGGATTCGTAGAAGTATTAGGGAGATAACATGATTGTATTCGACAAAGTTTCTAAAAAATACGGTACCGGAACTATTGCGTTGGACGATGTCTCTTTTGAAATACAAAATAACGAATTTCTATTTCTTGTTGGGCCTTCAGGCGCTGGAAAAACAACTATTCTCAAAATGATACTCCGTCAGATCTTGCCAACAAGTGGCACCATTATGGTGAACGATAAAGATATATCAAATAAAAATTTCAAAGATGTTGAAAAGTATCGACAAACAATTGGAATAGTATTTCAGGATTTTAAAATCCTTATGGACAAAAATGTTTTTGAAAACATTGCGATTGCACTTAAAATAACTAAAACTTCGCAAAATAAAATCAAACAAGAGGTTGATGAAGTACTGTCTCTCGTCGGCCTAGAAACGAAAAGAAACGTTTTCCCATTGCAGCTATCTGCAGGAGAACTCCAACGTGTTGCTATAGCAAGAGCAATCGTTGGTGAAAGAAACATTATTCTTGCAGATGAACCAACAGGAAATCTTGATCCAAAAACAACTTGGGATATCATGAAAATATTTAAAAAAATCGAGGATGAGAAAACAATCATTATTGCCACACATAATGTTGATATCGTAAATAGTTTTAAAAAAAGAGTCATAACACTTAAGGATGGTCAACTTACAAAAGATCGCCGATTAGGTAAATACGAACTATGAAAGATATATTTGTATCAATTAAAAGAGCTCCTTACCAATCACTTGGATCCTTTCTTATTTTGTTTTTCACACTATTCCTATCACTGTTTTTTTTCAATATCACGTCCTTTTTTTATGGCATTCTCTCATATGTCGAGACAAGACCTCAGGTAATTGCTTATTTTGATGTACAAACTAAAGAAAAAGATATCCTTACTATCAAAGAGGCAATTGGTAAAACCGGTAAAACATCGTCTATTAAGTATGTTTCTCAAAAAGAGGCATTACAAATTTATCGTCAACTCAACAAAGACAATCCACTTTTGCTTGAGATGGTTTCAGCCAATATCTTACCGGCGTCACTGGAGGTGTATGCAAAAAAACCAGTCTACCTTGTTGAAATTGCGGAATTCCTTCAAAAACAAGAAGGAATCGATGAAGTTAATTTTCAAAAAATGATTGTTGATAAACTCGTGACATTAACGACAATTCTACGTCGTATTTCAACAGGTCTATTTATCTTTCTTATTTTCATAACAATAATAGTTCTCATCACAACAACCGCATTTAAAATTTCTGTCAAACGCGATGAGATCGAAGTTCTTCAGTTGATTGGGGCTTCTAAATGGTATATTCGCAAACCATTTATTATGGAAGGTTTATTTTTTGGATTCTCAAGTGGAACTATTGCGTTTGCGTTGTTTTATTTAGTGTTTTTTTATTTTCAACCATTTCTATCATCATATCTTACTGGTCTTCCTAAGCTCGGTTTCTATAATCTAACAAATTTAAATATTTATGTTTATCCTCCAAG
>MFZX01000010.1 GCA_001788095.1 Candidatus Roizmanbacteria bacterium RIFCSPHIGHO2_12_FULL_37_23 | reverse complement strand
CTTCAATTTTCTTAGCAGAAATCCCACGTGCAGTTTCTCCTCCTTGATCTAAAACCTTGTGCAAATAAGAAGTATCTCCCATAAGCTCATTGTGCTTTTTCTGAATCGGTTCAAGATGACTGACAACCACCTCTATGAGATCTTTTTTAAATTCCGCGTAACTCTTTCCTTGATATTTTCCCTCAAGAGCCTCGATCGCATCCCCTGAAAATGCTGAATACATTCCTAATAAATTTGACAGCGCGGGTTTATCTTCACCACTTTTGATCTCACTTCCAGAATCAGTAACAGCTCGCATTATCTTGTTTCGTATTTCATCCACACTGTCCAAAAGTCCCATTGTCCCGTTAGGATCTATAGTAGATTTGCTCATTTTTACCAAAGGATTCTGGAGGCTTTTTATACGCGCAGCATACTTTTGTAGCATGATCTGGGGAATTTTAAACGTTTTACCAAAAGTTTTATTAAACTTTTCTGCAATATCACGGGTTACTTCAAGGTGCTGGGTTTGATCCTCTCCAACCGGAACAAAATCCGTATCATAGAGTAAGATATCTACCGCCATAAGATTAGGGTAATGGAAAAGTCCAACCGACGTTCTCTCCCCTTGGGTTTTGCTCTTATCTTTAAATTGGGTCATTCTCTCCATCCAACCCATGGGAGTTATGCAATCGAAAATCCAGGTTAAATATGGATGATCGGGATTTTCCGATTGGACAAAAATAGTTGTTTTTGCAGGATCAAGACCTGCAGCAATATACCAGGCTGTCACATCTAATCTGTTGTGACGAAGCTCGTCCGGTTGCTGTGGGACAGTAATCGTGTGCAGATCTGCAAGCATAAAAATGAGCTTTAATTCTCCATTCTCCCTTCTCAAATCTCCATTCTGAATCTCCACCCATTGTTTAATAGCACCTAAATAATTACCTAGATGTAAACTTCCTGATGGTTGAATTCCAGAAAAAATAGTTTTCATAGCGTTAATTTTCCATTATACACTAACGAGCTTCCTTTTAAGTCGTTCAAGTCCTGCTATTTTTGCAACTTGCATCATGGTTGTTAGTATCTGGTTGATAATATCCTCCGCTTCTTGTAAATCTAACGAACGTAAATTATGTGGAAAATAATGAAACACTTGATTTCTTCCACGCCTCCATGTAGCCCATATCAAATCACCTATTTCGTGCCCAACATTATCCGACAACTGTTTATAAACCGATCTGTTTTTAAGCCGTTTTACAAGATTTGGAGAAAGTACCTTACCTACACGGAAATACTTTGATGCATAGTCTTCTTTAGAAATGTATCCCGAATCAAAAAAAAATTGTTTCAAGAATCCCTCATAGGCTTTTGCAAAAGGGAAAACAACAAACGAATAATCCTTATATTTGTGTGCTGTGTCTGATTTCGCATACTCAAGCAAATGTTGCCCCTCAGTAAGGAGATCTTTTTGTTCGGGAGATATATAGTTGTATAAAAAATCAGTCGTTTCAGATTTCATATTGTCAGTATAGCAGATAGAAATCTCGCAGTTCTTGCTTATACCCCCTAGGTTGGAGTACAAACCAACATCGAAGGTTGACTGCTACTCCAACCTCTCGTCTTTTTCAATTAATAAATGCTTAATTTCGTGTAGTTTTTTTTGATAATCTGCATGATCTAAGACGAACTCCTTATATTGCTGAGGGCTATTAAAATAATTCATGACAGTATCTTTTTCTACAAACTCCCTATTTTTCAAACCAACGTAGTCGGGTAGCGAGGAAAACTCATAATCTAAAAGCTCATCTGCAGTCTTTACAATTGAAGACGAATATGGATTAAGGTGGACATAGCGAACAACATGCAGAAACTGTGTTTTTGTTTCAATTAAAACTGCTTTAAAATCTCCTTGTAGCAACGGGCCAACTCTATTATTTTTAATGTTAAAGTAACGCGCGTAGCTATTTTGGAAATTTGCCATAAACTTTGATATCCCTTTCTTAGTTTTTTGTTGTAGTACAAGATGAAAATGATTTGGCATGAGACATAATGCGATAATTTTGATCAAAAATTTTCCTCTGGAACGCATTTCTTCTAAAATATCTACTCTCTTGGTTAGTGGTGATCTCATAAAATGGGAATAAGATAGAGGTGTAGTTTCGTTTCTATAATATGAAATCAAATTCATAGCTCTTTTATATTCTAATCTATCAGTAAAAATAGGCATAAAAGCAACTCCTCTATTAAAAACATGGTACATTTCACCCTCTACGAGAGGTGGCTTAATTCTAGTCATTTGGTGATAATAACAAACAAATATTAAAATCCTCTAAAAAGAATTTAATTCCGGGAGGTTGGAGTACAAACCAACATCGAATGTTGACTACTACTCCAACCTCTGTCCGTTTACAAAATCTCGGTTGATTTTAAGCTCTATTTGTTCTATAGTACTTCCTCATGAAGGATAAGAAAATTTATGACCTGATTAGAAAAGAAACAAAACGTCAGAGAGAAGGAATAGAACTGATACCCTCAGAAAATTACGCTTCTATACACGTCCGTAATCCTCTGTCCTCACCTTTTGTTAATAAATACTCCGAAGGATATCCTAACGCCCGTTATTATGGTGGTAATGAATTTGTAGATGATGTTGAAATTATTGCGCAAGAACGTGCAAAAAAACTCTTTAAAGTTCCTTTCGTTAACGTCCAACCATATTCAGGTTCACCAGCTAACTTCGCTGTCTATTTAGCAACATGTAATCCGGGTGATACAATTATGGGTTTAAATCTTCCTGACGGTGGGCACCTAACACATGGCTGGAAAGTTTCAGCAACTGCACTCTTTTATAAAAGCATACCTTACCACGTAGATAAAACAGGTCATATTGATTTCGATGAAGTATGGAAATTGGCTAAAAAACATAAACCGAAATTGATGTGGACCGGCGCAACGGCATATGTTCACATTTATGATTTTAAACGATTTGCTGAGATTGCAGATGCAGTAGGTGCATATTTCGCAGCAGACATTGCCCATGTCGCCGGTTTAATTGCAGGCGGCGCGCACCCTTCGCCCGTACCACATGCGCATATTGTTACAACAACAACACATAAAACGCTCCGCGGCCCAAGAGGAGGAATGATTATGGTTACCAATAAAGGTCTTAAAAAGGATCCAGACTTATCGAAAAAGATAAACAAAGCTATTTTCCCAGGACTTCAAGGAGGTCCTCATGACCATCAAACTGCATCGATTGCAGTGACTTTATATGAAGCCGCACAGCCATCATTTAAAATATATTCAAAAAAAATTGTTGAAAATTCAAAATACCTTGCTTCAATTCTTAAAAAGAATGGGGTTGATCTTGTAGGAGTTGGGTCTGAAAATCATATGATGCTTGTTGATTTAACAAAAACCCACGGCATAGGCACAGGAGTCTTTGCAGAAAAAGCTCTTGATCTTGTTGGTCTTACGGTAAATAAAAATACCATTCCTGGTGAGCAAAGTTCACCATTTTATCCATCGGGAATCCGTCTTGGTACTCCAGCTGCAACAACCAGAGGTATGGGAAAAACTGAAATGAAAATTGCTGGGGAAACTATCGTTGAAGTTTTACAGATCATTCTTCCCTATCAGCTCCCTAAGGAGCAAAAGGAACGAGGACTATATATAAAAAATTTTGTCAAAAGTATGGAAAAGGATCCACAGATCAAAACATTAAGAAGACAGATAAAAAAGGTTGCTATGAGATTCCCTATTCCATAGTGAAGTTAACTACTCCCAACTATACTGAGCTGGATTGATGGTGACATTGTTGCAGAAAGGTATGCGTTCTTGATATTTTTTACTCCAACAGCATTCATTAATGATTCAATATTTTCAATCAAGTTTTTATCAGCAAAAGATAACTTGCCTACCGCCTGATGTAATAGAGGATATTTTGCCTCAGATTTATACCTCAATGCTCCTCCTTTAAATTTCTTCGCTGCTTCTTCGGGTTTATCAGATATCGTTCCTGTTTTTGGATTTGGCATAAGTCCTTTTGGGCCAAGAACTTTTGCAAATTTTACGAGCCTGGGCATAAATGATGGAGAAGCTATAAGTACGTCGAAATCAATCGTACCTTGCTCAATCTTATCTAACACTTTATCATCGGCAACAACGACCCTAAGTTCTTTACCTATTCCATGAGGTAATGACACTTCTCCTTTGAGGCCAGTCTCTTGAAGATTAAAATGAATCTCTACAGTTTCATCAAATCGTGCATATGAGGTCTTCTTTAGAAGTTTTATTGCCTCGTCTAATGGATATTTCTTTGAAGAATCAATTAATTTCTGTGCTTTATTGTGTTTCTTACTAATGGTCTTTGCCTGAACAGTTTTCTTTGTAGCTTTTTTTTCTGATTTAGCAGGTGCACCAGACGTTATTGATTCAGCCTGCTCCATTTTCTTAATCTCTTCATCACTCACTTCAACCTGCTTCATTCGCTCTCCACCTTTACCGCCCACGGGTTTTACTTTGGTAGGTTTTTTAAGTTTTTTAACTTCTGCTCGTTTTTGAGCATCTATTTTCTCCTGTTTTTCTACTTTTTCTTCTCCGATTGTTTTAATACGAATTTTTCCCATATTTCTTTTCCTTTATATATTAAACGGGTGGCTCGCTCGGAAGGGCATCCCGACGGAGCGGACCCCGACTCGTGTCGGGGGAGCACCGGCTGGGAAGGAGAGCGAGACAGGCCCCGTTTAAAAACTACTCGATCGCTATTCCCATCGATCTCGCTGTACCCTCAACAACTTTCATCGCTGCATCAATATCGTTTGCATTTAAATCTTGCTGTTTTTCTTCTGCTACTTCTCTTACCTGTTGTTTAGTCATTGTAGCAATCTTCTCTCTTCCTGCTTGACCCGAACCTTTATCGAGACTTAATTTCTTTTTAATCATTTCAGCAACAGGAGGTAGTTTTGTTATAAATGTAAACGAATTATCTTCGTAAACCGTAATAACAGCGGGTATTATCTGTCCTTTAAGATCAGAAGTTCTCGCATTGTATTCCTTTATAAAATCCATTATAGGAACTCCGTGCTGACCAAGTGCTGGCCCAACAGGAGGAGCTGGAGTTGCAACTCCAGCTGGAAGATTAAGTTTTATTTGTGTTTTAACTTTCTTTGCCATATATGCTTATAATTTTGCTATCCTTCGCTTCGCTCAGGATCTCAATATCTTTTTATAATTTTGAGACTTGTAGAAAATCAAGTTCGACCGGTGTTTCTCTGCCAAAAATTGATACAAGAACGGTAACTTTTCCTTTATCTTCATCTATCTGGTTTATCGTACCAATAAAATCTGAAAATGGTCCGTCCGTTACTTTAACCGCTTCACCAACCGAAAATTTTGCTTTAAATTTAGGCTGTTCTTGCTTCACAAATCTCATAATCGCCTCAACCTCTTTATCAGATATCGGCGTTGGTTTTGTTCCAGCTCCTACAAATCCTGTAATACCCTGCGTAGTTCGCACTACGAGCCATGAATCATTATCAAGGATCATTCGTACGAGAATGTATCCTGGAAAAACTTTCTCTTTGCTTTCTTTTTTCTTTCCTTTTTTAATAGTAACTATGTTACGCATGGGCACGATAATGTCAAAAATCCTTTCTTCAAAACCAAGCGTCTTGATCCTCTGTCTAAGTGCATCAGCAGATTTTTGTTCAAAACCTGATTGTGTATGAACCACATACCAACTCGCATTATCGCTCGGGCTCAAGGTTATTTTTTCTTCTATTACCTCGCTCTCCTGTTTTTCACTCTCTTCTTCGTTCGTCATATATAAATAAATGATTACAATGAAAAGTTAAAAGTAGCAGTTAAGTTTACCTGGCTAGAAATTCCAGAACTCTTGCTAATAAAACGTCTATTATACCGACAAATAATGCTACAATCAAGGAAATTACAATGACTGTTGTTGTCAGCTGAATCGCTTCTTTACGAGTTGGCCATGTAACGTGCTTCATTTCTTCACGGATACCAGTTATGAAATCTAGTCGGTTAATCTGTTTTTTATCTATAGCCATAGTAGTATTATACTACGTTATAATGATTCTATGTCGATAATTTTGATACATTCTATAATTCTTACTTTAACTGTATCTGTAGCTTTTTTAGCTTCAAAAATGATACCGCCACACTATGATATTTATGTCACGGCAATCACCTTCGTTATATATTTTTCAATAAAACGACTGATTCCACAACCTGATAAACATCGACTTTTTGATTCAATTATTTTTACGTTTATCATGATGGTCATTGTTTACTCGACAGGAGGTCTTGCTTCTCCGCTCTTTTTTCTCACGTATTTTTTACTATTTGCACTTGCACTGATCTTGGAGCCTGTCATATCAATGACAACTGCCTTTGCCATTATCGCGATTTTTATCATCACTCTATCACCAAGCAATCGACAATCCATACAGGATCTTATTCCACTTTTCTCACTCCCATTTCTCGTTCCATTCGCATTGTTTCTTGGTAATGAATATAGAAAAATTGTCCAGCAAAGAAAGACTATTCAATTTCTCCAACGCAAAGAGCACTTTCTCAAAGAGTCATACTCAGAAGATAAGGAAGATCATTTGCTTTTTCTATCAATTATCATGAAAGGTCATCTCAAAATGATCCGTCAACTCTCTGAAAACTTCACAGGCGACCAAGATCTTGAGCGTATTAAAAAAGTTGTAAGAAGAATGGATAAATTGATTGAAAAATATGAAAAGACAGCTTAATTCCTAATTTTTAATTTTTATTCAATTTTTATTCTTAATTATTAATGATAGCGAAAACGCTTTTGAAAAAGATATTCTTTGGACTTGTGGTAGTGTTCTATACATTATTTCTTATTGTATATGCTACGCCAGTATATGCGCAACGAATCAACTCATCAGGCTACACTATAATCTTCCCAAATGTTAATTTCAGCGCAGGGAACCCGTCTTCTGCAGGTTACGACCTCTCCACCACTGTGGGTCAACTCGCAGCAAAGCAATTCTCTTCATCGGGATATATTGTTAAAGCAGGTTTTCAGTACTTACATAGCATTATTCCATTTACGTTTTCTATTTCTGATATAAGTATTGATTTGGGAAGCTTAACGCCCGATACACCTTCTACAGCAACGACAACACTTACAGTTACATTCGGGGGTGCTGGACAATATCAAGTTACTGCAGTTGAAGTGGGTCCACTTACCACCCTATCAGGAGGAGATACAATACCAGACACTTCATGCAACGGCGGTGCTCAAACATGTACTGAATCTTCGGCACATGTGTGGACATCGTCTACGGCGTATGGTTTTGGATACAACATGTCCGGAAATGACATCCCAGCTGATTTTGTTAACAGCACATATTACCGTCCTTTTGCAGATAGTACGGCTCCTGAAAATCCGGTGACTGTAATGTCCAACTCAAATATCACAGAGAGTAGTATTTCTACGGTTACATTCAAAGCTAATGTTTCGAATATACAACCCGCAGGTAGTTATCAAACAGTTATAAAGTTTGTTGCGACACCGAGCTTTTAGGAATTGAAATTTGAAATTTGAGATTGGAAAAATAAAACCTATGAATACACACATTCAAAATAAAAAATCCATTAAGAAATTTCTTTTGACCTTGTTGCTATTCATTTTCATCTTTCAAATCTCAAATCTCAAATCAAATGAGGTTTTCGCGCAACAAATAACACTCTCTATCTCACCTCCTCTTACTGAAGCAGTGATTAAACCGGGAAAATCTATTCTCGTAGCCTATACTGTATCTAATATCGGTGATCCTGTGGTTCTTTCTTCAGGCGTACGTCCGTTTGTTCCACAAGGTCAATTTGGCGATCTTATAGTTGAAGAGGAATTTTCAGGACCAATACGGTTTAATCTTGAGAATAGTAATATCAAACTCAGTGATTCTTTTTTTCTTCCCACGAGACAAGGACAACAGCTTCTTTTAAAAATTCGCGTACCCGAAGGAACTCCTGAAGGTGATTATTATTACACTTTTTTCGTAAAAAATGAGCCGGGTAATTTTTTAGAAGGGGCCACTTCTTCCCAAGCAACTGCGGTCGTTGGTTCAAACATTCTCATCACAGTAACTGAATCAGGGCTTGTGGATGTACAAGGAGGCATAGGTCAATTTGGTGTTATTCCAAAATATCAACTCACATTTCTTGGAAAAAAGTTCAGCTTTTTTGAATCTACTGATACTATTCCAATTGTACTAGTACTTAATAATAAAGGAAAAAATCTTATTAAGCCCTATGGAACCATAGACCTGAAGGGCAACTTTGGTGAACGTGCAGAATTTGATCTTATTCCACAAAATATCTTAAGTCAATCTTCACGTATGGTCATTGCAACGCCTTCTGCTCAATTATCAGATGTACAATCATCAGTTAATCTTTCAGGGTTTTTTGTGGGTAAATATACACTCAATACTTCTTTAAACTTCGGAATTGGAACTGAAAATCTTACATCAACAATGAGTTTTTATGCGATACCTTTTAAAGTTATTATTGCTACGTTCGTAGCATTGGCTATAGGAATCTTACTAGTGAAAAAAATAGGAAAAGAGGAATAATTACTTCCTCTTCCATCCCTGATCATCAATTGATAAAATAATATCTCCTTCCATAGCAGTTGAAACAAATGGACTACCGGCTTGCTCTAGTATGCGAATCACTTCTTTCGAAGGGTGCCCATATTGATTATTACTTCCAACGCTGATAACTGACAATTGAGGTTGTATTACTTGAAGGAATTCATTTGTAAGACCATTTTTAGAGCCGTGATGGGGAATTTTAAGTATCTCTATGTGTGCTGATGAAAGATCTTCTCCCTTAATTAACTCGTGTAAAACATCAGGTGAAGCATCACCGGTGAAAAGAATATCAACATCTCCTTGTGAAAATAAGAAAACTTGAGAAAAATCATTAAGGTTCTTCACTCTACTCTTCCGTTCAATAATTTCATGCGTTGGCCAGAAGAAAGTAATGTGACTAGATTTTCCAACATCAATGGTATCATCCGAAAATAAATATTCTAAAGAGATATTATTGTGTGATATTTTTTTTGCAAGCTGTTTGTAAGAGGAAGTCTGATTTTCTACTGGAATAGTAACCAACGTATTTATTTTGTATCTTCCTATCACATATAAGTATCCACCGAAATGGTCTTTTTGTGGATGAGAGATAAATGTCAATTCAATTTCTCGGTCATAAAAAGGCATGTATTTACCAAGACATTGAAGAATTTGACTTCCTGTTCCGGCATCAATAAGTACATCAATACCATCTTCTGTACGAATATATATACCATCCCCTTGCCCAACATCGCAAAAAACAACCTGCGTCGTGGGCTTGAAAGTTGAGGATAAAGAGGTAATAAGAAGAATTAGTAAGGAAAATACCAACACTCTTAAAATATTTATTTTTGATACAAAATTATTGAACATTAATGTTGAGGGGCCCACACAAAAAAACCATACGGAACTTTTGATAATCCTTTAATAATAAAAACCATATATGTGAGAATACCATAGCATATATAGGCAGGGAGTAAACCCAGAATATAATGTATTTTTCCAAAAAGTGCTGTGGCAAAACCAAAAATCATAAGTGGTGGTATAAAAAAGGAAACGAGAATGTTTGAGAGAGGCGCGATAGTCGAAATTTGTTTAAAATAGAAAAAAATTATAGGGACAGTAAAAAGTTGGGCTGAAAACGTTGTTCGTAAATCTTTCGTTATTTCGCTCTTAAACCTACTTGGAATAGTACCTTTTGCAATACTCACTTTCGGACCAAATAGGATAATTCCAAGCGTTGCACCAAAAGAAAGCTGAAAAGATATAGTTTTC
>MFZX01000009.1 GCA_001788095.1 Candidatus Roizmanbacteria bacterium RIFCSPHIGHO2_12_FULL_37_23 | reverse complement strand
TCTGTTCCACAAACAGACGCTCTAACCAGCTGAGCTACAGCCACCAATAATATCCTATATTCCGATCCCTTGCATGATATCGAATTATCTTGCGCCTCCGGAGGGAATCGAACCCCCATCAGCGGTTCCGAAGACCGCTGCTCTATCCATTAAGCTACGGAGGCTTACTCCAATAGGATAATTATATACCACTCCGCCCCGATTTACTCGGGGCTCCGTTAGGTATTATACCCCACAATTCGAAAGCAAAGGGGTATAGCAGATTCGATAGGGTATACTACTTTTGTGGTTCAACTTGTTTACCTCATAGTGCTCCAATTAATTTTGATATATCTGATCTTGGTTATGATATATCTCTTTACATCGTTTATGTCAGCGATCTTTTCAGTACCCTATGTAGGGACACAAAAAAAGCTTTTAGATCACATATTCAAACCGGTACATATTAGGTCAAAAGATATCTTTTACGATCTCGGATCTGGCGACGGTCGCATAGTCTTTTATATTAAAAAAACACATGATGCTCAAACATATGGAGTAGAATTCAATCCATTTCTCTATGTATTTTCTCAAATAATAAACAAAGGCCTTTATCACAGCAAAGCACATTTTATATACTCAAAAGTACAAGTAGTTGACCTTTCTCATGCAAATATCATTTATGTGTTTCTTCTTCCCAAACTCCTTAAACTATTAGCTCCAAAAATTATGGCAGAATGTAAGCGAGGAACAGTTGTTGTTTCTCATGGCTTTAAGATTGAATCTTTTGAGAAATTGTTGTATAAAGAAGCTAAAGGGAAACAATTTAATACATATTATTATCGCTTGTAAAATGAGACATTTTTTATATGGTGTAGCAAAACATAACCTATTTCTACTTGTTTCTTTCTTCGCAGTTTTAGTACTTAATATATCGCTTATATATTCCTATTACCAGATTCATAATGTGAGGCTAACTCAAGCCAAAATATTGAGTGAGCTTGAGAAAATTGAGGCTACTGATGGCAGTTCACAACAGTCTACAGGCCCGTTTATTTCCGGAGTAATCGATTCTGAGGTCAAACTTGTTGATGGACGCTCAGCTAACCTCAAGAGATACCTGCGTAAAATTAATTCTCCTTTATTTGAGCATACTGACCTTTTGGTAGCAGAAGCTGACGACAAAGGATATGACTACAGACTTCTTGTAGCAATTGCATTACAAGAATCAACAGGTTGCAGGTTCATTCCTCAGAACTCACACAATTGCTGGGGTTGGGGTATTTATGGCGATACAGTTACAAGGTTTGCATCATATGAAGACGCAATTCATACGGTTTCTGAGGGTATTAAGGCTCAATATATCGATCATGGACTCATAACAACTGAAGATATTATGAAAAAATATACACCAAGCTCTCATAGTTGGGCTCGGGCTGTTCGTTATTTTTTTGGTAAAATTGAGTCCTCATAATCTCCATTTTACTTCTATATGCAAAACTTGACAAGCCTATAGTTTATGATATAATATATCTAGATCCTAGGGTTTCTCGTTATTTATTTATCGAGAGGCTCTAGGATCTTTTTCAGTTATGAATATAACAAATACTATGATACAAAAAATATTTCAAACAATAATTTTGACGGCCATTTTTCTGTTTACTCAGAGTCGTGCTTACGCAAGCGAAATTTCTGAACAATCGGCTCAACTTGAGCAATTCTATCAATCTTCAAGGGAAGATCAAAACAAATTACAGAAAGAGCTTATTCATACAATGGTTATTAGAAATGTCCTTGCGAAATACAATTCTCCACTTGTCCATGAAGCAGAACACTTTACTATGGTCGCGAGAGCACTTAAACTTGATCCCTATCTACTCCCTTCTATTACAGGAGTTGAATCTACATTTGCGCAACACATGATTCAAGGAACATTTAATCCATTTGGATACGGTAAAGGAACAATCAGGTTCACGAGCTGGTCTGATGGTATATCTCGAGTAGGATATGCGCTTAAATTTAGATACATGGATAAAGGAGCAACCTCATTGCACGAGATAGGACACATATATGCTGGTGGTTCTACAACCTGGGCACCAAAGGTTGCCAGGATTATGAACACGTTTGATGAAGAAGAAGAGAGAATTAACCGCTATTATGAGCTGTTGTAATAATTCATCTTCATCTCCATTTGCTACTCCTCAATGATATAATGGTCGTATAAATTTCTGCCGGAGTGGTGAAATGGCAGACACGCAGGATTTAGGATCCTGTGCCGTAAGGCGTGGAGGTTCAAATCCTCTCTCCGGCACGTTGAATTACTAATTAAGAAATATCATGTTTAACTACACTAAAAAAGATCTTGAGAAGAGTACACTTCAATTTGTTGTTACCATACCAAAAGACGATATACAAAAACGATACGAAGAGTCATTCAAAGAACTCGCGCAGAGTGTAAAAGTAGAAGGATTTCGAACAGGAAAAGTACCTTTAGATGTTGCTCGAAAACATATCGGGAAGGAAAAAATATATGATGGACTCATTCATCATCTTTTACCTCAAATATACGAATACATTCTAAAAAATGAGAAGCTACAGCCAGCAATGTCACCTAAAATAGAGCTTAAGCAAGCTAAAGAAGAAAAAGATTGGATTATTGAAATCACTATCGCTCTACGTCCAATAGTTGCAGTTCCAGACTATAAAAAAATTGCTCAAACCATAAAAGCTGGTCTAAAAAAAGAGGATATTTGGGTACCTGGAAAATCACAAACTAAGGAAGACGAAGCTGAAAAACGTAAGAAACAAGAAAAAATAGTTAACGATATATTAGGAGAGATTATTAAGAATTCCACCTTAGAAATTTCTCAACTTATTATCGATCAAGAAGTTAATGCAAAACTAGCACGACTAGTTGATGATATACAAAAAATCGGAATGACTATGGATGCATATCTGCAATCAAAAAAAATAACATCTGATCAAATCAAAGAACAAATTCAACAAGAGATTATTCAAACTTATACTCTTGAATTCATCCTTGCTGAGATTGCTGATAAGGAAAAAATTACTGTTGAGAAGAATGAAATCGATACGTTTATTTCATCTATAACTGATGTTCAAACGAGAGAGCAAGCTGAAAAGAATAGGTATCTTTATGCATCTTTAATGAGAAAACAAAAGGTTATTGATTATCTAGCTAGCTTATAGTAAAATTAGCATATAATGAGTATCCAACAGAATGTAAAAAAGGGATTAAAATATAAAAATCCTATTGAATCTCAGGTTCAGTCAGCACCTTCATCTGATATATTTGACTTTGATTTGCAAAAAAGTATCATCGAACAGGAATATCGATCTCACAGTCAAAAGGAAGCACAAGCTAATCCAGAGTTTAAAACGATTTTTACTTTCCACGAACACTACGAAACCAAAGAGCGACATCAGAAAATCAAAGAGATGCAACAACTCATTGAGCAAATCAGAATTGAAGTAAAAGACATTAAAAGTAGAAGTGACAGTCTCACTTCCGAGGTAGAAAATATTGAAAAAATCACTCTTCAATCCCTGCCTGAAAGGCCAGGAGTCTATCATATTCGATATCTGGAATTAATTCTTTCGTTTCTCCAAGGACTTAAAGTAAAGGTTGGCGAAGCAAAAACATGGCTTATGGCCATGCAATCAAAAAAAGCTAAAAGAGGCTCTGCATTTGTTGTCCGATCTAAAAAGAAAGGAACACAGTACTCCATGTCTCAGGAACTTCAAGCTGCACGAAATGTAATGTAGTCTTTCGTCTATCTCATCTCTTTGCTATAATATTCCCTAGTCTAATCATATTGCATTGGGCGAATAGCTCAGCTGGCCAGAGCGCTGCATTGACATTGCAGAGGTCGGGGGTTCAAGTCCCTCTTCGCCCACAAACATAATGTAAGACTATATATAAACATGATTTTATTATTGATACCGACTAATGGAATAATGAATACGCGTAATTGCTTTACAACTACCACCACAAGCTGTCCGTAGGGCGGTGGTTGTAATATGCAATATATAACCCCGCTTGCCGGGGTTTTTTGTTTATAATAGTAAGATATAATGAACAACGATAAAGAATATCTTAACAATCTTCGACATTCATGCGCTCATTTAGTAGCTGCTGCCGTTATTGATCTTTATCCGGGAGCACAAAACGCAATCGGACCAGCCATAGAAGATGGTTTCTATCAAGACTTTGATCTTGGTGATCATGTAATATCTGAGGACGATTTACCTCGTATTGAAGAAAAAATGAAAAAAATCCTAGAATCATGGGATTCAATGAATGAAGAAATTGTTACACCTGAAAAAGCAAAAGAAGTTTTCCATTGGAATCAATATAAAAGAGAGATCGTCGATGATATTCTTGCTCGGGATGAGCAAGTTAAACTCCAAACATCAGGAAGTTTTATTGATCTGTGTCGAGGTGGTCATGTCAAAAAACCAAAAGAAGAATTGAAATATTTTAAACTCTTATCTGTAGCCGGAGCGTATTGGAAGGGTAATGAGAAAAATAAAATGCTGACAAGAATTTATGGAACAGCATTTGAGTCAAAGGATGAGCTCGACAAACATCTTACACTCCTTGAGGAAGCAAAGAAAAGAGACCATAGAAAGCTTGGTAGGGATCTCGATCTCTTTTATTTCTCGGATCTCGTTGGCAGAGGTCTTCCACTCTTCACCCCTAAGGGCACAGTGCTTCGAGAAGAGCTCAATGCGTTCTCACAAGGATTGCGTCAGAAAAGAGGATTTCAGAAAGTTTGGATACCACATATTACGAAAAATGACTTATATAAGACATCAGGGCATTGGGATAAGTTTGGCGACGAGCTTTTTCTGGTGAAAAGCCAGGAGACCAATGATGAGCTCGTTATGAAACCAATGAATTGCCCACATCACCAACAAATTTATGCAAGTCGTCCACGAAGCTACAAAGACCTTCCAATTAAATACCTTGAAACAACGACTATTTATAGAGATGAAAAGGCTGGGGAATTATTAGGCCTTAGCCGAGTCCGATCGGTAACGCAAGATGATAGCCATATTTTTTCTACTCCAGAGCAAATTTCTGACATATTCCAAATGCTCATTGAGATCTCAAAAGAATTCTATCAAGCTTTAGATATGAAGTTCAGGGTACGTCTCTCATACAGAGATCCCCACGAACCAGATAAATATCTTGGTGATCCTAAGCTTTGGGAAAGTGCACAAGAAATCATACAAAAAATAGCTCAACAAAACAAGCTAGAATATTACGAAGCTCCAGGTGAGGCTGCATTTTACGGACCAAAGATAGACTTTATGATTCTTGATGCATTAGGTCGTGAATGGCAAATTGCAACAGCTCAACTCGATTTTGTGCAACCAAGCAGATTCAGCCTAAAATATACTGATAAGGACGGCGTGGAAAAAATACCAGTTATGATCCATTACGCACTTGTCGGATCGCTTGAGCGCTTTTTAGCAGTTTATATTGAACATACAGCGGGTAACTTTCCCCTTTGGCTTGCTCCGATCCAGGTAGCCGTGTTACCGGTGAGTGATAAAATAAACGATGTAGCCAGAAAAATGTTCGAATTATTTAATGAGGCTGATATTCGTGTCGAACTTGATACTGAAGCTAAAACATTGCCTGCAAAAATCCGTGAGTGGACATTGAAAAAGGTTCCTTACATGTGTATAATAGGCCACAAGGAAGCGGAGAAAGGTGATTCTATCTCGGTACGAACTCGGGATGGAAAAGATCTTGGTCTTCAAAATATTTACGAGTTCATAAAACAACTTAAACAAGACATTGGAAAGAAAATTTAGAAGCCAAAAGACGAGAGTTTCATACATTACTAATGAAAGAATTCGTGGGGACGAGTTTCGAGTTATAGATGCAGACGGAAAACAGGTAGGAGTATTACCTCGAGACAAAGCATTCACTTATGCTCGGGAGCGAGGAGTGGATTTGGTTTTAGTTGCCCCTGGTATTACACCTCCTGTTGTAAAAGCGATTGATGTACATAAACATCAATATCAGGAGGAAAAAAAATTAAGAGAAGGTAAGAAGGGAATAAAAAAGAGTCAGATGAAGGATCTGCAAATTTCACTTTTTATCAGTGAGAATGACCTCGGAAGATTTGAAAAAAGAGCTCAGGAATTTATACAAGACGGTCATCAAGTGAGACTCAAACTTCCTCTTTTTGGTCGAGAGTTAGGTAAACGAGATATGGCATTTGAACTAATGAATAGATTTATTCAATCTTTAGAAAACGTACAAACAGCATCAGAACCACGTTTTCAAGGAAAAGTGCTCATTGCAGTTATCTCTCGAAGAAAATAACTATGAAACAAAAAATGAAAACAAAAAAAGCAGCTCTTAAACGATTTAAAGTTACTAAGTCAGGAAAGATACTTCACCGAGGACATGGAATTCGTCATCTAAGAAGCAATAAGTCAAAAAAACAGCTACGAAGCCTCAACGTTCCTAGAAAACTAACAGGTAGATATAAAGCAAAGATTAAAAAAATGCTGGGAGTGTAAAATATGGTACGAATTAAAGCTGGTATAACAACGCGAAGACGCCATAAAAAAGTCCTTAAACAAGCAAAGGGATATAGAATGGCGCGAAGACGACTTTTCAAAACCGCTCAAGAGGCCGTCCTACACGCTGGTGAGTACGCATTCATGGGTAGAAAACTTCGAAAGAGAGATTTTAGAAGCCTTTGGATTACACGTATGAATGCATCATTAAGAGATCTTGGAACAACATATAGTGTTTTTATAAAACACATGAAGGACCACCATATCGAGCTTGATAGAAAAATACTTGCATTGCTTGCTGTCAAGAAACCTAAGATCTTTAAACAAATTGTTGATGAAGTCAACAAGACTTAAGTTCCGCGAGTATGAACTCCGACATAGCACATGTAAAACAAAACTTCGAAAAAGATCTTAAAAAGATTACATCTATCGAAGAACTTAATCTTCTAAACATTGCTTATCTAGGAAGGAAAGGGCGTGTCAATGAAGTTCTTTTATCAATAAAAGATGTCCCTAAAGAAAAAAGAAAAATTTTTGGAGAATCTGTAAATACACTAAAATTTTTCATCCAGAAATCTATTGACCTAAAAAGAGGGATAATACTCCAAAAAAAAGACCGTGAGCATTATATCGATCCAACTCTTCCCGGACTACCATATCCACATGGTAGTTTGCACATCGTTACGTACGCAATAGAAGAAATTTCTCAAATATTTGAACGCCTAGGATTCATTCGAATGTCATACCGCGAGGTGGAATGGGAATATTTTTCGTTTGAGAGTCTTAATATGCCGAAAGACCACCCAGCGAGAGATGATTTCGAAACCTTTTTTATCGATTTTCCACCTCATAAAGAATACGGAAAAATGGTACTTACTCCTCATACATCATCAGGTCAGGTCAGAGAAATGATAAGAAGTAAGAAACCTCCTATCAAGATGATTAATATTGCTAAAACATATCGTCCCAATTGGGATGCAACTCACGTACCAATGTTTCATCAATTTGAAGGGCTTTGCATAGACTCAGGTATTAATATAACAAATCTTAAGGGTACGATCGAATATTTCGCTCGATCTTTTTTTGGGAACAATCGAGAGATTCGTCTTCGTCCTTTTCACTTTCAATTTACGGAACCTTCGTTCGAGGTCGATGTTACCTGTGATATCTGCCAAGGAACAGGAAAAGTAAAAAACCTTAAGTGTAAAGTGTGCAAGTCTGGTTGGTTAGAACTTGGTGGGGCAGGAATGGTGCACCCAAATGTTTTAAGAGAGGGCAGAATAGACCCCAAAAAATATAGCGGATGGGCTTTTGGTTTTGGTATCGAACGGGTTTTTATGATGAAACAAGGACTCAACGTAGATGATATTAGAATTCTATACAGTGGAGATATACGCTTTTTAGAACAATTTTAAAATATGAACATCAAAATTACATATAAATGGCTTTTGGAATATCTTGATACAAACGCTGATCCCTTTGAAATCCAAAAATATCTTTCGCTCTGTGGGCCCTCTGTTGAATCTGTAATCAAAATGGGGGACGACTACGTGTTTGATATTGAAATTACATCAAACAGAATTGATACCGCTTCTGTATACGGCATTGCACAGGAGTGTTATGCTATATTGCCTCAATTCAAGAAAAAGGCCCGCTTAAAAATCGACCCTTTTAAAAAATATAGACTGCGTTATCTAGATATACGTCGTAAAGCACCAACACCTATCATTCATCTCGCTGATAAAACATTAGCACGTCGAATAACTGCTGTTGCACTTACTCACATCACTATTAAGCCATCTCCAGCGTATATACAAGAAAGGCTTTCTCTGTGCGATGAACGCCCGATAAATAATGTTGTAGATATTTCAAACTATATTCGAATTGCTTTTGGCCAGCCGGTGCATGTATTTGATTTAGACCGACTTGGTGCATCTGGGATAGCTATTACCAAGAGTGTGAAGAATGAAACTATAACCACGCTTGATGGAAAAAAAATTATACTTCCAGGAAATGATATCATCATCAAAGACGTTCAGGGCAGACTGATTGACTTAGCTGGAATCATGGGTGCTCAAAATTCTGAAGTCACCGATCAGACAAAAAATATTCTGCTTTTTGTTCCATCCTTCAACAAAAAATTTGTCAGAAGGACCTCGATGCTTACTGGACAACGGACCCCTAGTGTTACTTATTTTGAAAAAGGACTTGATCCAGAAAGGACTGAGACAACACTTGTATATGGTACAGAGCTTCTTGGCACACATGCAGAAGCTACGATAGCATCTAAGGTTCTGGACACTTATCCTCAGAAGGCGCAAAAGAAAAATCTCAGCATCAGTTTTTCGAATATCCAACGCGATATCGGAGCACCAGTTGGGTACAAAAATATCATCTCAATACTTAACCGCCTCAACTTTAAAACCTCTGGTACAACCAATAAGATACGAGTGTCACCTCCGTCATACCGAGTCGATGACATCTCCATTCAAGCAGATATTGTTGAGGAAATCGCCCGAATATATGGATACCATCTTATCCCTTCAAAGGTCCAGCAAACAGCCCTTGCTGAACAACCGCAGGATATAAACAATCTCCTACGAATGGAAAATAAAATCAAATATTTATTAAAACATCTAGGTCTTCATGAGGTCTATAACTACTCGATGATTTCAAAAGCCCAAATTTTAGCACTTGGTCTTGATGTGCATGCGCATTTACATATTAAAAATACCATTTCTCAAGAAATAGAGTACTTACGCACCTCGCTTACTTCTTCGCTTATTCAAAATATCAAGGATAATCAAGGTAAGAGAAAACAACTACGTTTTTTCGAAATTGCAAATGTATATCATCCTAAAAAAAACGACCTACCAGATGAGGAAAAACAACTTGGTTTAGTTACTAATACATCTTATGCTGATATTAAAGGAATTCTTGAAGCATTATGTCAAGAATGTAACATCACTGTATCATTTCAACCAACATCTCAAGTTCCATATCTTTCGCATACTACCCAAGCCGAGCTCCTAACACCTGATGGAGCGATCTTTGGTTGGATTGGACAAATTGCACCATCTTACCAAGAGAGACATGGGCTAAAAGACCCTCTTTATTTAGCTGGGCTTACAATGAAAAATCTTGTTTCTGCCTCTCAAACGGTCTCTACATATCAACCGATCAATCCTTATGCAATAGTAAAACTTGATATGACGGTACCATTGATAAAAAAACAGCCATATGATTCGGTAGTAAAAATCATTCGCGCAACATCAAAATATATTACTGACATAGCTCTCCTTGATACATTTGAAAATAAGATTACTCTCCGCTTAAGTTTTGAACGAAAAGACAGAAATATTACTGAAGAAGAAGCAAAATCTGAATTAAAGAAAATTATTCAGGCGTTGGAGTAGGTTCAGAACCCAATTCGTTCCACTCCTTGTTTATACCAATACGTACACGATTGTCCTTAACTGTACCTTTAACATTTTCTGCACGGATTTTAATTTCATATATTCCATCAGGCAAATTAAGCGGCTCATCAATCTCTCGTTTATCTCCATCATATTGCTGAACAAGATTGTCATTAACGAGAATTTCCACCTTCTTAATGCTATGAAGTGATGTTATTTTTGCCTTCACCTGAATGCTATTTGAATTAATTCTTTTGCTATCTTCCGGTTCTTTAAAGCTTATGATAATTTCATCACTCTTCGTATCTGAAAGCTCTGTTGGCGGTCTAAATATGTCGCTTGCCTGTTGTGTTGTCCAAGCAATAATCGCTTCTTGCCATCTGTTTCTTCCATCAGTAGAAATAGGGTCGCTTTCAGCAATAACAATAAAATCCTTTTCTTCGAATTCGCCTGCTTTGATCTCGATTTCATTGGCTAACTTACCTGTATTTTTTGATATCTTAAGTTTTTTATAGAATGGAGAAATGTCAGTTGGTTCACTCCCCTTAATAAAGTATTCAGATCGTATAGGCTGTCCTTCTCTTGGTAAACCACCTAAAAATGCATCTATTTGAAGAGCTTCTACATTACTTGGTTTTTCTATGATACCATCTTTATATTTCTTAAGAAACTCTCGCATTGCTTTATGCCAAATACTTGATGCTCCTGTAAGTCCTGAGGCTATTTCTGGATTCATAGGAGAATTGTCGTTATTTCCTACCCAAACTCCAGTGGTTACGTCATTAGTGTATCCGACTGTCCAGTTATCACGTTTATCATTAGTAGTTCCTGTTTTTACTGCGACTGTTTTACCGGGAATATTAAGGTAGCTATTTGTTCCAAAAGCATCAGCTCTGGCATTATTATCCGATAAAATATGCGATATTAAAAAAGAGACTTCTTGAGATAAAACATTTTTACTTGATGGTTTTTTTGCTTTAAAAATAGTTTTGTTTTTATGATTTTTTATTTCAAGAATCGAACTTGGCTCTATGTATGTTCCTCCTCGGGCGAAAGACGAATACGCGGATGTTAAATCAAGTAAAGTTGTTTCACCACCGCCTAATGTAATAGAAAGACCAAATCGCTTAAGATTCTCATCAGTAGGTTCAAAATCGTTCATTCCCATATCATATGCTTTTTGTAGAAAATTTTTTATACCCACATTTGCAAGTACTTTAACCGCTGCGACATTAATTGAATTTGCAAGTGCAAAGCGATATTGCAAAGGACCTCTGAATTTGCCATCGTAATTGATTGGATTATATGTCTTTCCCCCTTGGTCTGGAAATTCTGTAGGAATATCCATAACTACAGAAGAAGGTGTATAGCCTTGCTCAAATGCAACAGCATAGGTGATAGGCTTAACAGCAGAGCCAGGTTGTCTGTGGGCAACTGCAGTATTATAACGACCAAATTCTTCATCGTTATAATCATAAGATCCAACCATAGCTAGTATCTCACCTGTTTGTGAATCCAGCACTACCATTGAACCGTTTGTAGCATGAAGAGCTTTGGTTTTTTTGATCTCTGCTGCAACAATTTTCTGAGCTTCTTTTTGAACATCAGAATCAAGTGTTGTTTTTATCTCAATTCCCTGATCAAGTATCTTCTCCCCAAATTGTTTTACCACTAACTCTCGCACATAAAATACAAAATGCGGTGCTTCTATAGCAAGATGAGCTTTTTCAAAGGTTACTTTCTGGAGATCCTTAAGAGCTTGTTGTTCCTGCGCTTGTGTAATATATTCATCCTCACGCATTCTTCGTAACACATCTTTTGCACGAGTCTTGTAAGCATCGGGTTGTCCAGTCACCGGATTATAAACCGAAGGCCGTTGCGGCAAACCAGCGATAATTGCAGATTCAACAAGCTTCAAATCTTTAACATCCTTGTCAAAATATCCTTTTGAGGCAGATTGTACACCCCAAAATGTACCACCATAGGGAGACTCATTGAGATACATTTCAAGTATTTCATCCTTTGAAAATTTACGTTCAATAGCTACAGCTAGGACCAATTCTTTTATTTTCCTCGTAACTGTTCTCTCTTGAGTTAATAAAACATTTTTTACAAGTTGTTGAGTTAGTGTTGAGCCACCTGCAAGTCGTCCCCTCAATACTATGGTGAGCATTGCGCGGGCGATTCCTGGGGTAGAGAAACCTTTGTGTTTAAAAAAAGTTTTATCTTCTACAGCAACCGTTGCATTTTTAAGATCTTCTGGGACATCTTCTATATCAACGGGAATTCTATTTTTATCTTCAAACATTTCGAATAAGACTTTGTCATTCCGATCGTAAAAAACGGTTGAGAATCCTTCTCTTCGTTGAATTTTTCCTGGCTCTGGTAAGTCTCTTGAAAAATATGCAAAAGCAGCCATTCCTAATAGAAAAAAGGCCACAACTCCTATCAAAGCACTCTTAAGCGCATAGGAGACTACCTTCTCCTTGAATAACCCGCTTTTCATCCTGCGTAGTCGTCTTGATGGGTTTTGCATACGTATAGTATACTATAGTAGGTCTCAATTCTAAATTTTTAACTTTTATCTCTAAAATGTTTAGAAGATTCAAAAAACTTATTACAAATAAGCAACTGCTTATGAAAATAGTTATTGTGATTTCAACTATTTTGCTTATTTCAACCTCACTACTACCTTTACTTATTTATTCGCTCAGATAAAGCGCGGGTTATCACGTCATCATGATTCAAGCGCTTAATCAGTCCATTTCTTTACTCCCACGAACTGCGCCAAGAACTTTTCATATTTTTCATAAACTAGGAATAACTACGTTTTTTGAACTCCTTAACTATTTTCCTTTACGGCATGAGGATTATTCCACAATTATCAGAATTACTGATCTCGATAATATAATCTATGCGCAGCAAAAGGTTACGATAAAAGCCATAGTAAGGACATGTGAAAATATTTATACACGTCGACGGTTTACTATACAAAAAGCAAAAGTGTATGATAGTTCTGGTGAAATAGAGGTAGCATGGTTCAATCAACCTTACTTAAGAGAAATTTTAAAGCCTGGAACCATCGTATCTCTCGCAGGGGGAATAAAATCATTTAAGGGTACACTAAGCTTCCAGGCTGAAGAATTTGAAATACTCAAGGGTTTATCTGATGAAACCGTGCATTCTGGACGCATAGTTCCGATTTACCCTCAAACACGCGGCCTTTCAACGAAAACAATTCGTGAAAAAATATATTATGTGTTATTCATGTATGGTGATGACATTCAAGACATTCTTCCAGTTCCTTTGTTAAAAAACCTCAAAATGATCGAAGAGCAGAAAGCATACGCTCAAATTCATTTTCCAAGTAATAAAAATGGCCTAGAGGCTGCTCGAAACCGCTTATCCTTTGATGAGCTATTTATTATTCAGTTATCATCTACTCTCATTCGACAGGAATGGAAAAAAGATGTTATAGGAAATGCATTCAAATTGAAACCTTATGAAAAACTATTAAAAACATTCGAAAAAAGCTTACCGTTTTCGTTAACTAAAGCACAGAAACGATGTGTTTCTGAGATTATCAACGATCTTTCCTCATCTACCCCGATGAACAGGTTGCTACAAGGTGATGTAGGAAGTGGTAAAACAGTAGTTTCTGCGTTTGGTGCTTTCCTCGCGTTTCTCAATGGTTATAAAACCCTTTTTATGGCACCAACTGAAATCCTAGCACAACAACATTACGCGAGTGTGCAAAAAGTGTTTGAAAATCTCAAAAAAAATCTAAGACCGCACACCGTACTTATTACCTCAAATAAAAAAGTATCGAAAAATGAGCTTGACAAAGCATCAATAATTATTGGTACACATGCGCTTATTTCCGGTAAAAACAGTTTTGATAATATAGGATACGTTGTCGTAGACGAGCAGCATAAATTTGGCGTTATTCAAAGAGCTAAACTTAAAGAGCAGGGTATTAATCCTCATCTTCTCTCAATGACTGCTACTCCTATACCTCGTACAGCCATGTTGACTCTCTATGGGGAACTCGATGTATCGATAATCGATGAACTTCCACAAGGACGTCTAAAGATAAAAACGTACTGTGTTCTACCTTCGAAAAGACAGGATGCATATAATTGGATTACAAAAGAAGTTAAGCATAACAAGGCTCAAGTTTTTATTGTTTGCCCACTTATAGAAGAATCCTCCTCAGAAAGTATGCAAAATGTTAAAGCTGTAAAAGCTGAATTTGAAAGATTATCAAAAGAAATCTTCATAGATCTTAAGCTTGGACTTTTACATGGTCGTATGAAATCAAATGAAAAAGATACTGTTATATCTGACTTCGCAAAAGGAAAAATTGATATTCTTGTTTCGACTCCTGTTGTTGAGGTTGGTATCGATATCCCTAATGCTACCATCATGATGATTGAAGCTGCCCAACGGTTTGGTATGGCTCAACTACACCAACTCCGCGGACGAGTAGGAAGATCAGATAAGCAATCATATTGTTTATTATTTACTGAGCAAAATGCTGAAAATATTCGTACAAGACTTGAGATGTTTTCAAAAGTCTATGATGGGTTCAAACTTGCAGAATATGATCTCAAGCATCGAGGAGCGGGTAATATATTTGGAACGCAACAGCATGGCATAGATAGACTCAATATTGCTTCACTTTCAGATACACAACTCATTAGACAAGCGCAGAAGACCGTCAAGACATTTCTGGAATCTTCATATGCACTAAAAGACTTCCCGTTTCTTGAAGAACGAATCATGAAATATAAGATTGATCATATATCGAGAGATTAACATCTTGTAAAATTTCACATTTGTCTGTACAATACCCTCTATGGCTCCAGTACCAAAACGCAAGCACTCTACACGTCGAAAAGGTAAGCGACGAACGGCTCGGAAGATATCTTTAGGTCAATATGTTGTATGTAAAAACTGCAATAAACCTAAATTATCGCACCGGGTGTGTCCACATTGCGGAAAATAAACTATAATGGATAGACGACATCTACGTAGAGTCAAAACTGTTCAGAATCTTTACGCATCAATGTATAAAAACGACCAAAGCAAAATCCAATTAACAGAGCGCACTCAGGAAATTCTCAAGCATTCAGTACAAATTGATAAACACATTGAGGAATTTGCGAAGAAATTTAGTGTTGATAAGATTGCACGAGTAGATCTATCTATACTTCGACTCGCATTATTCGAGTTACTTATTGAGCGGAAAACACCACCAAAAGTTGTTATCAACGAGGCTGTCGAACTTGGCAAAGAGCTAGGAGGAGAGAAATCCCCATCATTTATAAATGCAGTGCTTGGGAAAATTTATGAAACTGATGAGCAAAACACTTGATACTTCTGTTCTTGAAGAAAAGATTAAAATTGTCTTCAAAGATAAACAATTACTACAAACGGCTTTTGTACATCGTTCATACCTCAATGAACATGCCGGTTTCCCATTACCATCAAACGAAAAACTTGAGTTTTTAGGAGATAGCGTATTATCTCTTATTACATCTGAACATCTATACCGTAATTATCCAGACCATCAAGAGGGTGATTATACTGATATTAAAGCTGCAGTCGTAAACACTGCCAGTCTTTATGCCGCGGCAAAAGAATTGAATCTAGGAAAATATCTACATTTATCGAAAGGAGAACAGGAAAATAATGGAAGAGAGAATGTTTCGATTCTCGCAGACTGTTTCGAGGCACTTTTGGGAGCCATATATCTTGAAAAAGGATTTAAGACTTCATATACATTTGTTACTACATTTTTATTTAAGGATACACTCGATACTATTATTCGAAAAAAATTATACTTACCTGCCAAAAATGTTTTACAAGAATATTACCAGGATAGATACAAAAAATTGCCGCGGTATCAAGTTTTGAATGAAAGCGGTCCTGAACATAATAAACAATATGAAATTGGTGTTTATGATGATGAAAAACTTTTAGCAAAGGGTCAAGGAAAATCCAAAAAATTAGCTGAAGAAGAGGCTGCCCGCAAGGCTTTACAAAAACTTTAGATATGCTATAATTCAATTGAGTAGGAAATTATGACGTCGCTTTGCGACAAATAACTATGGCACTACGAATTAAGCTCACAAGAATTGGAAGAAGAAATGATCCTAAATATAGGATCATTGTAGCCGAGGCTCGAAGTAAACGTGACGGTTCCTATATTGACTTAATAGGACGATATGATCCTTTACCTACTACTCATATTCTTGAAGTCGATAAACAAAAACTTAGGGAGTGGCTTGGAAAAGGGGCACAATTAACAAAAGGAACTGCCCGATTACTGCGACACCATCTCAAATAATTATGGAAGAATTTCTTAACTATATCTTGTCTGGAATTGTAGACCACGAGCAAGAGGTAAAAATCACAAAGGAAGAAGAAAGCGACGTATTACGATTCAATATAGAGCTTCATGACGAAGATTATCCTCGCGTAATTGGTAAAAGAGGACTTACTATTAAAGCTATTACTGACGTTCTGCGTTTATATGATGTCAAGAAATACCCGGACCTTAGAAGAAGAGTTTTTATAAACGTAACTGAAAATTAATCCTATTCAAATGGATTAGTCTTTGTTGAATAATTTATAGGTATTACTTCTTCCTCTCTGCTATTTTGAGCAAATGCAGGATTACGAGCTTCAAGTTCATCCCTCAGAGCATTAATTTGCAAGACAACTGTAGCATTATATTCTGGAATAAGATTTTCTGAAGGTGGAATATCTCTAGTATGAAAGACTATTGAAAAATTAATCAAATTTTCCTTAGGATTAAAATTTATTTTATCCAGAGTAATAAGCCTCCCAGATAAATAAGGATAATCCTTTAAAAAATTCATAAAAGCTGTCTCATTGGCACGTCCATGTGCGCTAATGACGGTTTCATCTATTGCATGACCTGTGAAAGGAGAGGAATAATCAGTAATTGGAACTCCAGTAATAACTTCTAAATTATCCATTGCTCCAAATATTGAAAATCTATCTTCGGTATTAGGAAAAATAGTATTTACAAGGGTGATGAGCTCGTCAATGTTAATATTTCTATATTGTGTTAAAACAGCTCTTCTTTGTTCCAGTCGAGCTAATTCTTCGTCAAGTAAGCCTGATTGTTTTCTAAGCTGACCATATTTGTTAATTTGAAGAGGAATAAAAGAACTTGCCAAAATCGAAAATAATACAAACCCAATAATATAAATAACATGTCTCTTAATAAGACGATATAAATATCTATTTCCAATAATCTTTCTATTCATTGAACGTAACGTTAAGTGTTAATTTTAACTGCTCGTCTACAGACTCAGAGAATGATATCCTACTGATCTGTGCCAATTTAAAACTGTTTTTGAAATCATCCTCTTCAATTCGTCCAAGAAATTCAGACAGAGGAATAATTCCTGCAAATTCAATCTGTACCTGTGCGCTCTTTTTACTATCGAGAGTAATTGTACCTAGTTGGGCTGAATTAGTTGCCAAAGGCAGATATCTCTTTAAAGTATTGTAATAGTCTAAGTAATGAGGTTCCTGTATAACGATTTGGTTCATGAGTTGTGTCTTTTGGTTTAGTAAAAGAACTTTAGCTTCAAGATCCTGAACTTGATTGAGTTCAGTGAGTAACTGCTCTTTTCTTGAGCTTTTTGAGTCAACTAATTGGCTAATGTTGCGCTTGAGCAAAAAAATAACTATTAATGCAATAAATGTAGCAGCACCAAAAAGAATGACTATCATCCGTGCTATATGTAAAAAATTTTCTATTCTCTTGTAATTTTTTTCTTGCTGAAGAAGATTTATTGTAATTTCCATATCTATCTGAGTGCTCCACCTATTACAGGAGCAAGCAATGGCCAGTCTTGTTTGAAGTAGTCTGAAACTGAATTTTTAGAAACGTATTCAGAAAGGTTAAGAGGAGTAATAGACTGGCCTAGAAGCGATGATAATTTTTTATCAAGAAAAGCAAATTTGGAACCTTCGCCGAGTAAATAAATATTCCTTACTTTACCAGAAGCACCTTCCTTGGTAGACATTAAAAATCTTTTGACCTCAGAGACAAACTCGTTAAGCGGTGCAGCTAAAAGTTGATGTAGATCATATGTCGAATCATCCTCGGAAAATCCTATATTTTCTATAAGATCCTTTATTTGCTGATCATTAAGAGAGTAATTAGATAGAATATCTCGATAAAATATACTTCTGCCAAGAGTAAAATTATGCACCTGTAATGGTCGTTGCTCAGTTACACTAAACAAATAAAGAGATGTTGAAGAATTTCCGAAGTTTATAAATACTTCACATTCATCAGTGCTCCTGTTTTTCTGTTTCTCCATTTTTAGTATCGTGGTTATAAGTCTGACTGTTGCACTTGCCTCATTTTCAATGGATACAGGCATAAGTGATGCAGATTCAACGATCTGAACAATATTCTCAATCACAGTATTCGCTGCTGCAACAAGCAAAATATCAACTTTATTGTTTTGTTTATCTTTGTGAAGTATGTGAACGTCAAGGCTAACTTTATCTATAGGGATTGGGATAAATTGATCAGCTTGATATTTTATGGCAGATAAAAGCTCTTTGTCTGTAAGCAAAGGCATTTCAAAAATCCGCGTGTAGCTTTGACTATCTGGAATAATTATATTTACATCTTGATGTTTAATACTAGCATCTGCAATAAGCTTAACTAAAAGCTCCTCAGATTTCTTGAAAACTTCTTCTGCAGAAGATGCATACGGATTAAATGGTATTTCATTGAATGCGGCGGCTTTGATTTCCAAGATTTTCTTTTTATGATCAACTTGGGCAACTTTAAGATAATATTCCCCAAAATCTACACAGAAAATAGAATCAGACATACTTTAAGTATGGAGAAGTAGGTTTGATAAGTCAAGACGTTTAGAACAAAAATCTTGCTTTTTCTACACTATATTATATATGCTTAATATGTAATGGAATTTTTAAATAAAATTGTTGAATTAAATACTAAAATCATCTACGGAATTTTTTTAGTATTGATCATTGCTATTTTTCTTCCCCCAACAGAGCTCACTATCCTTAAGACCCCATTAGGAAACAAAAAAGGAGAGGTTGCTGGAGTTTTTGCCAAAGATCGTCAAGACGTAGAAACCGTTACCCATAATCTACCTCTTCCATCTCCGCAGCCTAGCCCAACAGAGATACCTACTCCAATTCAGGTTGAACCACCAGCAAAAATTGAAATTCCCGTAATTGGTGTTGACTCCCTTATACAATATGTAGGAATAACACCCGAACATGTTATGGAAATCCCTAAGGATTTCGAGAAGGTGGGATGGTATGAACATAGTGTGCGTCCAGGAGAGTATGGAGCGGCAATTGTGAATGGACATTTTGATCGTACAGACGGTTCTCCTGCAGTATTTTATAACCTTGCGCTTCTGGAGCCAGGAGACGCAATAATCGTAACAACTGAAAACGGGTTGAAACTTACATTTAACGTCATTGAGCTTCAAAGTTATCCCTTGGATACTTTTCCTGCTGAATATGTATATGGTGATTATGAAGGCACTGCACTCAGACTTATAACATGTGATGGTGTTTGGAACTCGATCAAAAAATCCTACTCAGAGAGACTTGTCGTTGTGTCAGAATTAGTAAAAGAGGGTGTACTAAACTAATCGTACAATATTTAAATTTTATATTTTCCGTAATGTTTTATCAAGTGCAGATAGTGCATCTTGTACTCCTTCCAAGCCTACAGAGTATCGAATAAGGTTATCAGAAATTCCAGCAGCTCGTCTCTCTTCATTTGTCATTTGACCATGTGTCGTTGTTGCGTTGTGTACCCAAACAGTATAACTACCTCCTAAATGAGTAACCTGAACACCAAATTCAAAATTTTCAGCAAATTTTTTTGCTTTACGTAGTCCTCCTTTGATATTAAAGGACATAAGATGACCATAAGCGTTTTGGCCATCAGGAAGCTTCATAAGCTGTTTTGCAATTCTATGCTGAGGATGAGAAGCAAGACCAGGATAATTTACTTTTTCTATTTTTGGATGTTTTTCAAGATATTTTGCTATGATCAAAGCATTTTCTGACACTTGTTTAACTCTTAAGCGCAGCGTGATGAGTTCATCCCAAATAATTTGTGCGTTGAAAGGTGAAAGACATGGTCCCATGTTACGGAAATGACCACCTTTTAACATATATGCGAAATTGTCCTTAATAGATTCTATATTGGTAGTAATAGTATCAAGGGAAATCACCACGCCTCCAATTGCTCTACAACTACCATTAGCGATCTTAGAGGTTGAGTGAACAACAATGTCGGCACCATGTTCAAAGGGTCTCGTTAAGGCAGGAGACGCTAATGTCGAATCAATAATTAACGGTATAGAATGTTCATGAGCTAATGTAGATAAAGCCTGAATATCTGCTATGTACAATGTAGGATTACTCGGTGATTCAATATATAAAAACTTAGTTTTTTTATCAATTCTCTTTTCCCATTCCTTAATTTCCCACGGTTTATCAACCCAGCGAACGCGCCAACCTGACTTAGGATACGTTATTTCAAATAGTTGCTGCGTTCCTCCATATACTCGATTTGACGAAACAAAATTATCATTAGCTTCGAGAAAAGGCATTGTTGCCATGAGTATTGCTGACATACCTGAAGATGTACAAACACCTTGTGTTAATTGTGGCACGCCAAGTCCTTCTAGCGCTGCAATTTTCATCGCTAAGTGATCAGGATTTTGATTATCAATTCGCGTGTATATTTTGTTAGGATCGTCGATCGTTTTATATGAAAGCAATAAACTACCATCAACAAGACAATCAAATGGACCACCTGTCGTTGACATAAAAAGAGGGAGAGTCATTGATTTGAAAGCCTTCATATCCTCTTGCCCATAAAGCCCCCATAATGACACTGTATCAAACGCTTGATTTTTTGTTTCTCGTAATTGCTGTGTTCTTTTCTGAATTGTCTGTGCGCTTCTTTTCAAAAAGTATTCTTCCTCGTCTACCGTAGACTCTACATGTTGAAGTTCTTTTTTTAAAATAGAAGATCTATCACGCAAAAACTTGGAGGGAAGCATATAAGCACTATTATAGCACTAATGCCTCGTTTTCAATACCTAATATGACCTCAGTTTTATTTTTGTTTGATAATTAAGAGATGCTTCTTCCTCCTGTCTCCCTGGAGTACCAACTTGGCTTACCGTAAAGGAAATAGACATTATCGGAGGTGATACTGATATAGGACGATCGCATGTCAGGCTAAAACTTGAAACAACAACTTTATCATTAGTAAGATATGTAACACCTGTTGTACCGCTTTCTGAAGCGATTCGACCATTATCTAGATAGAATGAAAACCAATCTCCACTTTCATCCAGAATGTAAATATTACCTGCTGAATAATTCGAACCCGTAGTAACACAAACTTCGTTGGTGCGAAGCGGCGGGGAAGCTTGGTGAAAGCTTACGCCAAACTGTTTTGATAAAGATTCAATTGTATTGAGTGAGTTATCTCCGTTTCTTTTTACTTCCTGCAAAATTAATACTTTAGTTTGGGACCGCAGATTTATAAAAAAAAGACTAAACATTACTGGAATAATTAACCCGATAATGCTTAGTACTATCATTGTCTCAATAAGGGTGAAACCACGTAATTTGCTTTTCATATTGCGCTTAGTCCCATTGAGAAAAAACTGTATCAATTGGGATAGAAAATAGGTTGCTTGCCTCTTGCCATTCTATGTTTATATTAACAGTAATCTGAGAACCAGTTCCAGAAAGTGTGGCTTCTCTTTTGAATGTATTTACTAACCCATACACACCAGAACAATTCCCCACAGATGGCCAAGCAATGGTCGTACTATTAAAACAATAGATCCTTCCTGGCAGTGCTGCTGATTTATTCACAAAACTTGTCCAATCAGCCTCTTTTTCTCCTCTCATCCATTCTTCAAGTTCTTCTGCATAGTGCGTAGCAAGAATTTTATGTTGGTTGTATTGAGTTCTTTGTAATGACGATGTTGTAGTAATTGCAACTCCTATAAAAACAAAGGAAAGAATAGTTATAAATATGAGAACTTCAAGAAGTGTAACACCTCGCTGTAATATATTACTTTTCATAGGAGAACTCATTCGTAATCAAGGACATGTTATGATGTCCTGATCTGCCGTACCTGCTCCATTTAGTGTCACATTGCGGCATACACTCTTTTTAACGTGTTTAATAATAATTGATGCTTCATCTGAACCTCTTCCAAATGGCTGGAATGTAACAGAACTATTTGTCGTTAATACTATTGATCCTGGAAATCGGTAGGTCATAAGATTAGAACATCCATCAGGTGTTAAAGTATAGGACGATATTGTCCAGCTTACTGTATATGTTCCTTGGAAGGAACCACATGGTTTATCTCCTGATATTGTTTTTTTCTTGGCAAGTTCAAATGTTTCTATTAATTTTTGGGCTTCAAGTTCAAGTTTTCTATCCTCATTAAAATTCCTGTACGATGAAAGTGAAAGCGTAGATAAAATCACAATGACAGAAAGAACAATAATGAGTTCTATAAATGTTACTCCCTTTTGATAATGGGGATAAGTCTTACTTCTTACCATAAGATCCTAAGCAGTAGTTACAACCGAGACCTGATCCACAACTATCTCCACCTGGTGGGGTAGCGCATGGAGTTGGTTCAGCTGTTTCCAATTCCGTAGAAAGTGTATAGTCGCCACCAGATGTTTGATAATAATAATTCCTTTTAGAAAAAAGCGGGTCCTGGGGCAATAATTGTACATAAGTATTTGCATCGTCATCAGTTAATCCAGACTGTCCAAACGGTAATCCAAATGTACCTGTAGGAGTTGGGTATATATTATTATTGCTTCTATACTGCTCTAAAGCTGATCTTACTTCTTCAAGATCTGTCTTTCTACGACTATCGCGAGAGTCTCTTCTAACCGAAAAAAAAGATACTGTTGCGATAGAAAGAATTGTACTCAGAATAAGTAATACAATAAGCATTTCAAATAAGGTGAATCCTTCTGAAGCGTATTTCCTCATTATATTTTAGGATATCACTTTCTCCTCAGGTAAGTCAATAGTCGTGGGCAAAATACCGAGATGGAAAAGAGTAATGAGAAGTTGGTCGAGTGAATATTCATGATTTGTATTGTTTTCTAGAATCAATTTCTTTGTCTCTATCGCTTGAGCGAAGCCCTTGGAAAATCCTTTTCGATCTTGTGTTGCTAATAGCGCTCTGTTAAGATAAACCATTAATTCATCTACAGTTGCTAGCGCATTTTCTTTCGTTATGTGAACTGTCAACCCAAGAGATTCCTCTAGAGAAAGCGTCTTTTTAAGAAGACCGAGCTTCTGTATCATAGTAACGCCTTGATCTTCACTTTCTGTTCGCACGATATGCGCTCTAGACAAGATCGTAGGTAATATTTTTGTATCTGAAAAAACGACAAGGATAAAAAAAGTGTGATCATTTTTTTCTTCCAGCGTTTTAAGAAATGCGTTTTGGGCTTCCTCACGAGCTGTATCAAAGTCATGTATTACAACAAGCTGTATCTGGCCAGTATTTCTACTAAGCATTTTTTGAATATCTCGGATTTGCTCTATTGATACAGATTGTTTTTCTTTTTCTATTGTTACGATGCCGGATGGATGAATAGCATGTTTTTTAATAAATGCATCAATGAACTTTTCATGAGCTTTGTTGGTTCGTGATATTAATAAAATAGGGAGCATAGTTGGAATCATTGCATTTTAACATACAATTCTTTATAGTGAAAATGTATGACATTACCCACAAAACAGTTCCTAGAATCACTGATTGAGAGCAAGATTATCACACAGGAACAAGCTGAAAAATATGAAGTTGATTCACTTCAAAAAGAAATGCCTATTGATGAATACCTTATTGAAAACTCTGATATAGATGGAGAAGAAATTCTCAAGGCTAAAGCACGCGTTTTCAACCTTGGATGGATAACTGGAGCAACAATGCCCATTGCTCCTCAGGCATTAGCTCTTGTTCCAGAATCAATAGCTCGAAAATATCACCTGGTTCCTTTCGAGCTGAATGATAAAGAAAATATTCTCAGAATTGCGATGATTGACCCTTTTGATGTACAAACGATTGGTTTTTTGCAAAAAAAAACAGGGAAAAGAATTGTTCCGGTTCTAAGCTTAAAAGAGGATCTTGAAAAGACAATCGATGTTGTTTATACACAAAATCTTTCTCCAAACATAACTGAGGCTCTTAAGGAATTCGAGCCTCAGGTAAAAACGATTCATGCAGAACAAATTGGTCAAATCATTAAAGAGGCACCTATAGCTAAAATTGTCAAAACACTTCTAGAATATGCAATTAAGGGAAGGGCTTCTGACATCCATCTTGAACCTCAGGAATCTCGTACTCGTATAAGATACCGTATAGATGGTATTCTCCAGGAAAAGCTAGCTCTTCCTCGATCGATACACGAGTCTTTAGTTTCCCGTATCAAAATACTATCAGGATTAAAAATAGATGAAAAAAGAGCACCTCAGGATGGTAGATTTAATTTCAAGATGGGTGAGGAAGAGGTCGATTTGCGTGTATCTACTCTTCCAACAGTAAATGGCGAAAAAGTTGTATTGCGATTACTTAAAAAAACAGGGGGAATTCCAACGCTTGGCGAACTCGGCCTTAGAGGACCCCAGCTTAAAATACTTGAAGAAGCCATTCAAAAACCATACGGAATTGTTTTAGTTACAGGCCCAACAGGATCAGGTAAATCTACTACTTTGTACTCCATTCTGAGTCGACTCAATAATCCTGCTGTAAATATTGTTACTATTGAAGATCCTGTAGAATATCAACTCAAAGGAGTTAATCAAGTTCAAATTAATCCGCAGGCAGGACTCACTTTTGCCACGGGTCTCAGATCATTTTTAAGACAAGATCCGAATATTATTCTTGTTGGAGAGATTCGTGATACTGAAACAACGCAACTTGCATTACAAGCAGCCTTAACTGGCCATCTTGTTTTTTCTACACTACATACGAATGATGCTGCAACAGCGATCCCTCGTCTAATTGATCTCGGAGGTGAACCATTCCTCATCTCATCAGTACTAAATGCTGTCGTTGCTCAAAGAATCGTAAGGAGAGTATCTGATGAAGCTAAGATTCCTTACGTCCCTTCACCTGAAGTCATTCAAAATATTCAGGAAGTACTTGGTGATTTCCTGCCTGATCAATATGTAAAAAATCCTCAGGAGATTAAACTCTATAAAAAACCTGATAGCGTGTTGGGGCCAAATGCAGGATATTATGGAAGAGTTGGAATATTTGAAATGGTAAAAGTGAATCGTGCAATTGACAAGTTGATTGTAAAAAATTCAACCGCCAATGAAATTTTCGATCAAGCTGTTGCAGATGGTTTAATGACTATGAAGCAAGATGGTTATCTAAAGGCTCTCGAGGGAATAACAACATTAGAAGAAGTACTTAGAGTTTGTGAGGCCTGAGAGAATTGATATACTGTATACTAAAACTATGGATATTGCCGAACTACTAAACATTACAATAGAAAAAAAGGCATCTGATTTACACATTATTCCTGGTTATCACCCTTCAATACGTGTTAATGGACAGTTATTTGCATTAAAAACTTATCCTGTCCTTACGCCTGAATCTACTAAAGAAATGCTTTTACCAATCTTAACCGATGAAAAAAAGGAGTATTTAATTACGAATAAAGAACTTGACCTCGGATATAACTATGATGAATATAGATTTCGTATAAATATGTACTATATTCGGGGAGCTCTTGCCGGAGCTTTTCGACTTATTACAACAAAAATCAGTCCTTTAGAAACATTAAACCTACCTCCTATTCTTCATAATTTTACTGATTTAAAGCAGGGTTTTATCCTTGTTACAGGCCCTACTGGAGAAGGAAAAACGACTACTATAGCAGCGATAATTAACGAAATTAATTTAAAACATGCTCGACATATTCTTACTATTGAGGATCCGATCGAATATCTTTATCCAGCTTCAAAATCAATTATTTCACAAAGAGAGATCGGGCAAGATACCCATTCATGGTCCATTGCTTTAAAATCAGCCCTTCGAGAAGACCCTGATGTCGTACTTATAGGTGAGATGAGAGATTATGAGACTATTCAAGCAGCTCTTACTATCGCTGAAACCGGGCACCTTGTTTTTTCTACGCTGCACACTAATTCAGTTCCCCAAACTATTGATCGTATTGTTGATGTTTTTCCTTCACGCCAGCAGAACCAAGTCCGCATGCAGTTGGCTTCTACATTAAAAGCAGTTATATCTCAGCGCTTAGTACCAACTATAGACCAAAAATCGCGTATACCAGCATGTGAGCTCCTTATGAGTAATCCAGCTATTTCATCCATTATTCGTGAAAACAAAACACACCTTATAGACAACGTTCTTGAAACCTCATCAGATCAAGGTATGATGTTAATGGAACAATATTTAGCAAGCTTATATCTGGAAGGAAAAATTTCCCGAGAAACTGCAATCTACAATGCGATCCGGCCACAGCAGGTTCAAAAATTAATTCGCTAGTTCCTTTTATCTGTGAATTACAAATATAAGGCAATAAAAGAAGGTAAAACAGTCAGTGGGATAATTGAAGCTGAAAGCGAGGAAAAAGCGATAGCATATCTTCGATCCAGTAACGTTGTTATATTGAGCATCGGCTCGAAATCTAAGCCTATCTTCGATTCCTTTCGATCTATTTTTAGTAAAGTAAGTTTTACAGATATCGTTGATTTTACACGTCAGCTTTCTATCATGTTGAATTCTGGATTAACGATTATTGACTCTCTTGATATTTTAAAAAAACAGACGAAAAAAACTGCATATGCTAAGCTCATTTATGAAATCGATGATGATGTAAGAGCTGGTATGAGCTTTTCCAACGCACTTAAAAGACATCCACAACTTTTCAATAATCTCTATATTTCGCTTGTAAAAGCAGGTGAGGCATCAGGAAAACTTGATGAAATATTGAATAAACTTTCTAGTAACCTCGAACAACAACGAACATTTAGGAGCAAAATTAAAAGCGCAATGGTTTATCCTGCTGTAGTTATTCTTGCGATGTTGGTCGTTATGTTTATCATGATAACTTTTGTAATTCCAAAGCTACTGGAAATATATAAGGATTTCGATGTAGAACTTCCTCCACCAACTATTTTTCTCATAGCAGTTTCAGATTTCTTTCAAAAATTCTGGCTTTTGGTAATTATAGGTTTTTTTGCTTCAATTTCCTTGTTTTTTCGCTATTATCGGTCAAGGATTGGACGTAAATTCATCGATCAAATCATGTTAAGAGTTCCACTCATCAATAAGGTTATAAAAATTTCGGCACTTGTTGATACTACACGTACCCTCTCCATTCTTATAGGAGCCGGTGTTTCAATATTAGAAGCTCTTGATATTATTACAGAAACAACAAGTAATGTTATCTATCAGGAAGCACTCAGGAATATACGTCTTAATATAGAAAAGGGAGAAACATTAGGTAGATCGCTTGACGAAACTGGTATATTTCCTCCAATTCTCGTCCAGATGACTTCTGTTGGAGAACAAACGGGACATCTTGACGAGACACTAGGACATTTAGCAAATTACTTCGAGAGTGAGTCTGAAATTGCGATTAAAGCACTCACAACGCTCATAGAGCCTGCGATACTCATTGTACTTGGAATTGGTGTAGGATTTGTCGTTATAGCCGTTATTACTCCTATATTTAGCCTTTCTTCATCGTTTTAAAACTACTCATTCCTGCTGTTAAATAGTACTTGACAAATGTTTAAAAAATAGACTATTATGATACAAAGGGTTAAAAATTATATTTAATATATCATTATGTTGAAAAAACTTATGAAGGTTCAAAAAGGTTTTACTCTTGTAGAAATTTTGATAGTTGTTGCGCTTATTGCAATTCTCGCTGTGATAGCGCTTATTACCATAAACCCAGCCGAGGCCCAAAAAAGATCACGAGACGCTCAAAGGCTTAAGGAACTAGGTACCTTACAAGGTATTGTAGAACAGTACATTGGAGATAATATAAGCTCTCTCACAGCTATGAGCGCCTTTAGTACTGGCGGAAATAACCAATGTGGTACCGGAGGATGGCATGGGCTAGATTTATGTAAATATGCCAACACTGTATCAATTGACCCTGTAAATAGAGATGGGGAATATACTCTAAGTGATGGTACAATCCAAACCGGAGCTTTAGGATACCAGATTCAAATGGATAACAATCTTAGATACAACGTATGTGCAAGAATGGAGTCCTCAGCAAATGCTGGAAAGCTCACATCAGATGGTGTGATAAACAATTACTTTGAGGTTTACTCGAGCACAGGTGGACCGACATGCGGATTCTGATGTAGTCACTTAGCTATTAAATACAAAAAACCCGCTTTGCAGCGGGTTTTTTGTTATAATCGTCCAATGGGTTTTTTCGTTTTCATCCTTTATTCAATCTTCTTCGGATATTTTCAAAGTACAAGCATATACGGAGGTGATGCGGGTGATCTTGTTTCAGCAGCATTTGTAGGTGGAATTGCTCATCCTCCAGGCTATCCTCTATACTCTTTTCTTGGATTTCTTATATCAAAAATTCCTATAAGTACTGTAGCATGGCGAATAGGATTGCTCTCGTCAATTCCTTCAGCATTAGCGCTTTCTATTTTGTTCCTTTTTATTAAAAAATTAACGAAATCTATAAGTATCTCTCTTATCACAACAGCGATTCTAGCTTGTACATATATATTCTGGTTATATAGTATAGTGCCCGAAGTATTCGCTCTACACTTGGCGATATCTATTTCTTTATTGTATGCGCTATATATTTGGAGCATTAACTATCAAGTAAGGTATCTATATACTGGCGCATTACTATTTGGACTTGGACTCGCTCATCATCATATCATTATTTTTCTTGCACCAGCAATCATTTCTCTACTATGGCACCATAAAAAACATCTTCCAGTACAGAAAACCATGTCGATTCGTCTTATGGGTTTCTTCATTCTCGGCCTTATACCCTATATTTGGGCTTATATATCAGCACTGTCAGTACCTTATATCGTTTGGAATGACCCAACAACTTTAACTGGCTTCATACAACTCGTAACACGAGCTCAATACGGAACATTTCAGGCAGCCATACATTATGCCCAGACTTTGCAATCGCGACTCCTCCAGTTTCCTATAATTCTCGAATTCTATATTACTGATTTTACTTACATCGGTCTGGCTCTTAGCCTTATCGGTAATATTGGTCTTTATCGCGATAAGAAAGCTATTTTTTGGTACTTTCTAATAGGATTCCTCTCTGTAGGGCCATTATTCTTTTTTTACGCATCATATATCATAACTTCTGATTTCACTCTTGCTACCATGGAGCGTTTTCTGCTTCCGTCATACATATTTATTACTCTTTGGATTGGATATGGAATACATTCAGTATTACATTTTGCTCAAAGATACCTAAAAACTGCGCAGCTTATTATTATATTCTTCTTTGTTATACCTCTTTCACTTTTTTATATCAATTATCCAAAATTGTCTATTTTAAAATTCGATCGAACTGCTGAACGAATAGGAGAGGATGTATTGAAAACAACTGAACCCAATTCAATAATTCTTCTACAAGCAGACACGCTTATATTTAATACACAATATGTTTATTTTACATATGATACATATAAAGATAGAGTACCGGTGCATGTTATCAAACTCTACAATGGTGAATTCAACAAGATTATTGAGAAATACTATCCCAAGGTTAAAACACCACAGAGGACGGATCCTTCTATTGTCATAAGTGATTTTATAGAGCGTAATTATGGTGCAGTTCCTATTTATTCTACCGATAATTTTCCTACATACATTGAAAAGTCGTATTGGATACCGCAAGGTCTGATTTATAAATTTTATAAAGAAAAAGATATACCAGACGAAGACGAGCTGCTAAAACGTTCAGAGCGCGTTTGGCAAACATATCAAGATCCCTTAAAGGGGAGTTTAAGTTCTTATAGAAACCTCATGTTAGCTAATGTTTTAGATTTTTATCGTAATGGACGAATACGTATAGGGAACATGTATTTAAGAGCAGATGATCCTGAAAATGCGCTAAGACACTATCAAGAAGCTCTTCGTCTTGATACTGAATACTCGGATACGTATTTCCAGATTGCGGATTCTTATATTAAACTCGGCCGATGTGAAAAAGCAAGAAAACAAATAGAAAAAGGAGAAAGAGTAGCGAAAAAAACTGTACGTTATGATCCATCGACATATTACGGATATATGTATAAGTTATACGATAAATGTATCAAAGACGAGCAAGAGGCCGAGAAGTGGAAAAAAAGGTACGAGAAGAAGATAAAAGAAGAAGAAACATTGTTGAAAGAATTATAATATGAGCTAAGACACTTATTATAATGCTCGGTTTTAACCACGATGGCTCATATGAAAATGTAACTTGATGATTTCCTTTATTAATAAGAATAGCTCTTTGATTCAAATTTGCCGGATAAATAGTTGCATTACGCCCATCTATATATGCTTTCCATCCAGGATAGTAGGAATCGGCAAGGACTAAAATCCCATTTTGATTTGTTGACACAGAAAGTCTAAGCTTCATGTTTTCATCTGTTAAGGTTTGAACATTGAATCTAGGCTTGATCTGGATGTCAGATTCTCTTATATCGATATTCTCCTCAAGAATCACTTCCTCTCTAGGATTGTAATCAGACGACAGAAAAATATCAGATAGCTCTTCGAGTGTTTTTGCGATTCTGAAATCGTATACCATCCTTGCTCTTGGGAGAACTGAAGTATTCTCAAAAAGACTGTATGAATATTGCCCTGATGCATCAGTGATTACCTTGACACGTCGCAAAGGCTCGGAAAAATTACTCTTTGAATCAGAAATGATATATTGAATACTGCTTACGTTAAGTAACTTTTGTGCTGTTTCATGTTCACTCTCAATTTTACTTGTTAATCCGAATAGAGCAGTGCTGAGTATTGTGTCATATTCTACATATCGTCGAATCCACACATTACCGCCATATAATTGAAAATGCGGAATATCCCACATTAAATTAATGTTAGGAGAAAGCTCGTTACGAGCAAAATTATAAAAATCGACGTTGTTTTTCCAGCCTTGTGTTATGAATTGTTCACGCCAATATCTAGATACAAAAGACGAGTATGTCCGTCCTTGTATCTCTCTGGATTTAATAAACTTGACAAGCTCTGGTTGCTCTATCCATGTTCTGGTAGAAATTGTAGGATGATAATCATACCACAAAACAAAGACGTGCAGAACCGATAAAATCAGTGTCGACGTAATTATAAATTGTCGTAGTGTTTGCTTCTTCAGACTTTTAGTGAGAATATCGAATCCATGACCAACGAGAATTGTAGAAAAGAAAACGGCGAGGAGCAGAAATCGTGATGGAACTCTAAAAAACGTGAGTGGAGGAATAGAAAAAAGGAAGTATATTGGGGAATATTTTCCAAGCGCAAGTAAAAGAGCTATTCCACAACCAACAACAGATTGTTTTATAACGCTTTTTCGCTTATATAAAATCGCCAAAAGAACGAGAAGGAGTGGAATAAGGCCAAAATAACCAGAATTTTCCCAAAAAAGATTTCCAGGGTCTAGTCTATATTCAGTATAGGTGGCATCGGAGATTTTACCTAAAATAAATGGGTCTATAAATGTTAATAGATGTCTATAGGAAAAAGAAAAAAATGTTGCGCCTTTGGGCGTAAGCCCGCCTGAACGAACTGATAAATCGACCAGTTCTTTTGTTGGAACTATTTGGACTAATGTCAGGAACAAAGAGAGAATAATCCCAATAGCCAAGATACTAGCTTGTCTTAGTCGCTGTTTTAGAGAAAGCGCATTTTGGGAGAGAACCATATAATATAAACCAACAAGAATAATGAATGTTATCTGAATATGACCAGCAAAAATCTGCTGAGAAAGAACCAGCGAGAAAATTAATATATATCTTATTCCATTAGATCTACTATATTTTTCATATATCAACATAATCCATGGTAGAAATGCGGATGCTTGAACAATGTTTAAATGGCTTAACTGCGTAATGAAAAATCCGGAAAAGGAAAAAGAAAAGCTTGCCAAAAAAGCTGCTTCCCGACTATGATTTCGAACTCTCATATAAGAGTACATACCAACCGCGGCAATAAGAAATGAAACAATGAAACTCACATTAAATGCCGTCCAATATGGTAGAAGAAGAAAAAGAATTGCATTAGGAACAAAAAAAGGACTTACTTGACTCTCGGCTAGAAGGGGAAAGCCTGTACCAATATTCTTCTCCCAGAGCGGTAAGTTACCATTTCTAAGGCTCTCAGACAAAGACTTTTTAATTGGAAGATAAAAATGAGTAATATCACCTCTGGTAAATTCAGGTGTCACAAAGACAGAAGGCGTAGGATAAAAAAGTCTTGAGAAAAAAATGAGAACAAGAAGAGATAAAATAACTATATAAAAGATATCTTTAAAAGAAACTTCATTCTTCATACATCGTTACTAGTGTTGTCTATTATATAATAGGTTATATGTCGTCCTTCCTTATTAAAATTCTCGGCCTTATCATTATTTTTTTTGCAATAACTCCAAACCTTGGTTTTTTCAACACTGCTTCATTAAGTTTGCTTATTCTCGTAAGTATAACGTTTTATTATATAAGCTTTCGCAATAAACTACCATTTGAAAAAATCCAGCACGAGCCTTTGGTTGTCGCGACTATATTTATTCTTTTGACCTACGGATCTCTCTACTATGGTGGTTTATATCAGGAAATGATCGCAGTCGAGGCTGGAAAAATCATTCAAGTATTCACTGTAGTATTTCTTTTTTATTACTACTATATACATAGTAGTTCTGGGAATAAAATCTTCATATTTAGTTTGATTATGTATCTTGTTCTCAGTATATTAACAATCACTACATCACCTCATCCAATTATAGATGCGTTCGTTCAGATGAAAGAAGCTCCATTACAACTACTACAGGGTAATAATCCTTATGACATTACTTTTACTAAAATCTATCAGAATGTCAACCCCACATATTTTACGTTTCTACCGATGAGTTTTGTTTTATCTATTCCTTCTGTTCTACTACTTGGGGATCCACGCTATCTTATTATCGGGTTTAATCTCCTCGCTGCCTTTGCTCTCTTTAGTATGTTCAAAAAAAGCCATAAGAGTCAAATTGGTGCACTGGCCGTAGCTGGTTTTCTTTTTCTCCCGAGATCTTTTTATATGCTTGAACATATGTTTCTCGATCAAATAGTATTAGCTTTGTACATCCTATTTTGTTTTATATTTGTTTTACGTAAAGAAAGACTCTTGCTCCTAATATTAGCTTTGTTCTTCTCATTTAAACAACATCTCATCATACTGATGCCTCTCTTCGCTGAAAACACAAGAATCAAACACCTTATTATATCTAGAAACATTGTCTTTTTTATTGCGCCATTCATGCTGCCTTTATACTTCTTAGTGCTTAACCCTCAAGCTTTTTTAAATGATACTCTCTTTTCACTCACAGCTTCACAAAATACCTCACCCATATATATGAGTCTATCTATAAGTACTTTTTTGAGAAACCTAGGGTTCTCTGTTGATACATCTGGGTATCTCGTGGTATCGCTTTTATTAACTCTCTTGCTTTTATTTGCTTTAATTCGTAGGAAAAATCTTGGCCTAGCTCTGAAGATTACTCTCACGCTCTTCACATTTCACCTCCTTTTACACCATAGCTTTTTTAATCATTACTTTTTAATAGCAGGTTTTCTCTACGTAGATATATTAAACGAACTCCTAGGTAAAAAGTATATTGACGGTGAAAATTAAAGTTGCTTTAACTCATCTTTTGCTTGTTGATCTTGAGGATCGATGTGATCGAGTATATATTGGAAAGCTGAACGCGCTTGTTCTTTTTGATTGAGTGCGGCATGTATAAGGCCTTTCATCTGATATGCCTCTCGATAATCTGGTTTTAATTTAGTGGCAAAGTTTACAGACCCTATTCCTTGAACGTCTAAAAGATTTCTATCTTTTTGGGTTGGTCTGGATAAATTTTCGAATCGAGCAAGGTGGAAGAGAGCTTGCGTGTATGGATAGCGCGGGTCTGTAGGAGCAAGGTTTCGAGCTACTCTAAGGGCTAAGATTGCTTCATCAAAATATTTTTCATTTAAAGTTGATTGGTAATAAAGAAAATTATTACGGGCTTTCGTACGAATATAAAAAACATTCTTTGGAGATTTTCTAAGAGCTTCTTGCATGAATTTCGTAGAAAGGTCTACGCAGTTTATTGCTTTGTTAGTTGGATCCGTGCAAATTATTGAATCTGTTCGATTGGAACCAAGAGCTTTTAAAAAAGTTTGTTGCGCAAGTACTTCGGAAATTTTATCGGCATATACATGCTCTTTTCGCAGATTATATGCGCTATATAACTCTTTCTGTGACGAATCATAGTCTTGTATCAGTCTGAGGTTTTCTCCACGAGCATAATGAATATCTGCTATAAAATAACTCACTAGATATATGCTTCCACATACTGTAAGTAACGTAGGAACTATTAGATAAGCTTTTTGATTATTATCGAGAGAAAATATATTTATTCTCTTTTCTGTTGATGGATTTGAATAAAGTATTATCCAAATCCATGCAGGAATAAGATAGAAAAATAGGTTAATTGTTGTTGTGGAAAACCCAAAAAAATTTGTAATTGATATTGTTATATATCCAATAATTAATGCGATTATAAGAATTTCGTCTTCTCTTGCTAGTTTTTTGTCATTAATTACGATTTTTATCTGAAGTAAAACAATAGCTATTACTAAAAGATAGCTTAGAAGACCTATGGTTCCTGTTGTCGCGAAAAAATTTACAAATTCATTATGGGCTTTGTTATATACATAGTTCCACTCTGATGTTGCGTTATGCTCCATGGGACGAGAAAAGTTGTATGCGTATGCAAATGTCTCGACCCCTGTACCAAACAGTGGATATTGAAGTCCTAAACTATATCCTCCCTGCCAGACGATCTGACGAATTTTATATGAATCTGTTATGTTTGAATCTATTGAAACTGGTTTTAATGATTCGGTTTCATTTTTCAGCGATTCTGTACTTACTGATGAATCTTTAGTTGGAAAAGTAATATATTTATCTATACGAGAAATGCCAGTTTTGCCAATTAATAAACCTATAATCACAAGCGCTGTTAGAATTCCGACCTTCAAACGAGAAATTTTTAAGAAATCCGATGTACGCTTTTTATAAAAAAAATAGATCATAAATAACACTAGCCCAACACCTATTGCTCCAATTGCTGATCGAGATTTGGTAAACAATGTAGTTACGAAAACGAGGAATAAATACCCACTATAGATATATAACTTAACTCTTTTTTTAGCTATTAAGAAAAAGAAAAGTCCGATGAAAAAATGAATCGCGAGATATGCTCCTAACCAATTAGGCTGACCAAGTGTAGAAAACATTCTCACTGTTGGCTCAAATTGATCTGTCCAACAATCTACATTGAGTCCTCCACCAAATACAAAACATGTCAGATCATAGCCGAATTTCCCTGGAAGTCCCCAAAGAATTACTATAAAAGATGAAAGCATTGAAATCTTAAGAAGTTTTCGAATTAATTTAGATGCTTTTTCCGAATAGTTTATGTTTGAGATAAATGCAAAAAAAAGAATGATATAGGCAATGAGTGATAATAATCCTCCGTTAAATCGACCGTAATACCCAAATAGAGAAGTATACTTATCAATAGAAAATATTGTTGATAATATTTGTGATCCTAAAAATATGAGCAAGGGTATTGTGAAAATACTTTTTGCTATTATCAATCTTTTGTATATAATCATTTTGGCAATCCATAGTGAAAGCACAATAAATGCCATAAAGTAAATAAAGAGCATCTTGTTAAATTCAAAAATCTCTGATGTTTTATGAAACATCAAGAGAGGTGCTACAAAGAAGAGAAGTGCGTAGAGATTGAAAAATAATGTTGTAAAATTAATTTTCATATGATTTCAATTGTATCAAAAATACGTAAACTTTCCCCATTTGTTTTTCAAAAAACAAAAATCGGGATAGATTTGGGAACATCAATGACTCGGATCGCCATAGACAATAAGGGAATCGTTCTTCGTGAACCTACATTTGTAGGTCAAAATACTAAAACAGGTCAATATATCTTTTATGGAACAGACGCAAAAGATATTTATGGCAAAGCACCTGGATATATTAAAGTTATTAAACCTATCGAACATTCTATTATTTCAGATTTTGATGCAACAGTATATCTTATGGAACAATTTCTTAAAAAAGCCGTATATCCTTACTATCAAGGGACATTCATAAAACGTGGACTTGTGGGCTACACCGTTGTACCAACATCCTCAACAGAAGTGGAACAAAAAGCACTTCAAGAAGCCTTTATTAAAGCAGGGTTTCAAACTGTTTATCTTATTGAAAAACCCATTGTAGAAGCATATGGAGCAGGGCATAATATTTTTACCAATAAACCCGTATTCGTTATTGATCTCGGAGCAGGAATAGTCGAAGCTGCAATTATAACTATGGGTGGAATAGTGAGTTCAAAAGTATTAAGAACTGGGGGAGATCATATGGATAGACTCATTTATAATTATCTTCATCTAAAATATGGACTTATCATTGGAGAACAAACTTCGGAGCATTTAAAAGTAAAATTATTTAATCTCTCAGACCAAAAAGGCGTGCTTGCAGTAAGAGGAAAGTCGCTCGAAAACGGACTTCCAAAATCAGTTCGAGTCACTTCTAGAGATGTGCAGGAAGCATTGGCTGTTGCTATGAATCAAATTGTAGATAGTGTGAAAGAACTTATTGAAACAGTACCCCCTGAGGTAATTGACGGACTTATAAGAAGTGGTGTTGTGCTTACAGGGGAGTTTGCAAGAATTCCAGGAATTGATCGATACATCTCAAATGACATCAAAATTCCTACAACTATAGCATCAAACCCTGAAGATGCAACTATACATGGACTTCAGAAACTTATGAAAGAGGAAGAAAGATTGAATAGAGTGGTTTTTGCAGGTTGACTTTTATGTTAAAACTTATATAATTGAGTTACTTCATACTTATACTGTATTCTAAATTGAGTATAACGTATATTTTCAAGCTCGTTGACAATGAGAATGTGGTTGGAATCGTTAGAAATTTTTTCCAAATGTAAATGAGGTAAGAATTTTTAGCGTCCCGCTGGAGTGTAGCGAAAGCGGGAACTCGCAATTCATATTTATTTAAGAGTTTGATCCTGGCTCAGGATGAACGCTAGCGGTGTGTTTAAGATATGCAAGTCGAACGTCCTGACAGTGCTTGCACTGTCTGGTAGTGGCGGACGGCTGAGTAACACGTAGGAACCTACCTTTCGGTAGAGAATAGCTTCGGGAAACCGGGGGTAATACTCTATACCCAGGTGTCGCAAGATACTTGGAAAGGGCATAACTGCTCGCCGTAAGAGGGGCCTGCGGCCTATCAGGTAGTTGGTGGGGTAATAGCCTACCAAGCCTATGACGGGTAGCTGACCTCATGAGGGTGATCAGCCAGAGGAGCACTGAGACACGGGCTCCACACCTACGGGTGGCAGCAATCAAGAATCGTTGGCAATGGGCGAAAGCCTGACCACGCGACACCGCGTGTAGGAAGAAATCTCTTGGGATGTAAACTACTGTGGTAGGGGAAGAAGTCTCGGCGAATGCCGGATTGACGGTACCCTACTAGAAAGTGGCCGCTAACTTCGTGCCAGAAGCGTCGGTGATACGGGGGCCACGAGCGTTATCCGGTGTGACTGGGCGTAAAGGGTCTGTAGGCGTCCCGATAAGTTTTCGTTTAAAGATCAAGGCTCAACCTTGAAACAGGTGAAAAAACTATCGGGATAGAGTTATTTTTAGGGAAATCGGAATTGACGGAGGAGTAGTGAAATGCGTTGATATCGTCAAGAACACCAATGGCGAAGGCAGATTTCTGGAAAATAACTGACGCTGAAAGACGAAAGCTAGGGGAGCGAACCGGATTAGAGACCCGGGTAGTCCTAGCCCTAAACGATGCTCGCTAGTTGCATTTTCTCCCGATTTATTTTGGGAGAGGGTGTGGCGAAGCTAACGCGTTAAGCGAGCCGCCTGGGGAGTACGACCGCAAGGTTGAAACTCAAAGGAATTGGCGGGGAGACACACAACTAGTGGAACATGTGGTTTAATTCGAGACAAACCGTAGCACCTCACCAGGGCTTGACATCCTAACGGCGATCTTATGAAAGTAGGATTTTCCGCAAGGACGTTAGGACAGCTGTTGCATGGCTGTCGTCAGTTCGTTCCGTGAGGAGTGCCCTTAAGTGGGACAACGAACGTAACCCTTGTCCCGAGTTACACGTATCTCGGGAGACTGCCCCGCCGATGGCGGGGAGGAAGGAGAGGCAGACGTCAAGTCAGCATGACGCTTATGCCCTGGGCGACACACATGTTACAATGAGATGGACAATGGGTTGCTAAACGGTAACGCGGAGCTAATCCTATAAACCATCTCTCAGTGGGGATTGAGGTCTGAAACTCGACCTCATGAACGTGGAATTAGTAGTAATCGCGGATCAGCCATGCCGCGGTGAATACGTTCTTGTCTCTTGCACACACTGCCCGTCAAGCCAACAAAGTCGGGAGTACCTGAACCCTGCTTTTGCGGGGGAGGGTAAGACCGGCGATGGGGACTAAGTCGTAACAAGGTACCCGTTCTGGAAGGAGCGGGTGAATCACCTCCTTTCTATTTTTTTGCATGCATATTAAATTTAGCATGCAGCCTTCCAACCACATTCACATTGTTAACGAGGAAGATACATTTAAAGATCTATAGTAATTGAAGAACCGGGAGATATACCTTCAAAAAAATCTTTTCCTGTTTTAGCAGCTTCACCTTGCTTCGTATCACCAAAATGGCTCCAACAAGATATTTCCATGTATGGGTTATCGGGCCTTCCTGACGATCCAGGATAAATCACTAACTGTCCTACACGTCCTCCAAATAAGTTGTCTACATATTTTGCTTCTTGTTTCGTATTGTTGATCTCAATTACAGATACGTCTCCAATAGATAATTTCCCTTTAAGATCTTCGTGCGTTATAGTAGTTTTAATGTTTCCATAATTGTCTATGTGTCCTACATAAAAACCTTTTAACTCTTTAATTATATCTTTGCTTGATGAATCTGTCTCTAATTCGTCCTCCATATAATCCATAAGATGTGCTATGATGCGCGGATAATTATCACGAGATCTAAATTGACTTCCTTTACTGAGTGGCTCATATGTAAATACTGCTTGAATTCTTTCTTTAATCATTGAAAAGCAAAATCCGGAATTCGGCCCAGTTACATATATTCCGCTCACAAGCTTTATGATGACTCCTTTAGATCCTTCTGCTTCAGGAGCATAACTATCTCTTTCAATCCGAGGATCAGTATTTACAAAAAAAACTGTTTCCTCGGGAATACCATATCTTTCTTCTGTTAATACAATTTGCTGTAATACATAGCTTGTATGAATCGTCGAAGGAGTTACACTGATAAATGATATTTTACTTTCTTTCTGATTTTTAAGAAATCCATCCACGCTTGATCGGATTTCTTGACAAACCACTGTATCTCTACAATAATCACCAATGACAATAAGTTTTCTCATGAAAATATTATAATACACTATAATATCACAATTAAAATGGGCTTATAGGTAAATGGTATACCGCGCCCTTCGCATGGGCGAGTTCTGGGTTCGATTCCCAGTAAGTCCACAAGGTTATGCATATGTACAAATCATCAATCATTAGTGTCACCTATAAACACTTAGTTAAACCCATTCTCTTCCGTTTTGATCCTGAGACAGTTCATGATCTATTTTTACAAGTTGGAAAGATCTTAGGCAGATTCTCTATTACAAAATCCCTCACAAGATTATTGTTTTCATATCAACATCCCTCTTTAGAACAAACGATACATGGCATACCATTTAAAAATCCTGTAGGTTTAGCTGCTGGTTTTGATAAAGATGCCCAATTAATTAATATCCTGCCCCATATAGGATTTGGTTTTGCAGAAATTGGAACAGTAACATACAAACCGTATGAGGGAAATCCGAAACCACGACTCTATCGACTTATACAAACTAAAGGTATCATAGTAAATTACGGGTTAAAAAACCTTGGTGTTAAGAAAATCATTCAAAGAATTCAAAAACAGAAGGATCCTGAATTTCCGCTAAGTGTTTCCGTAGGAAAAACAAATAGTTCTGCTACCTCATCTACAAGAAATGGCATTAATGACTATTATAATTGTCTTAAAGAACTTGTTAAGAGTAACACCGGTAATTTTTATACCATTAATATTTCGTGCCCAAACACTTTTGGAGGAGAACCTTTTACGACAGAAGAAAGACTCAAAAAACTATTGTTTAAACTCAACTCATTAAAAATTAGTATGCCAATATTTCTCAAAATGCCTATAAACCTTCCGTGGAAAGAGTTTAAAAAACTTCTAGATATAGCGATGCAGTTTAAGATATCTGGTGTGATAATAGGAAATCTTAACAAGGATCACCATAGCAAAGCTATAAAAGATTTGATTCCTCTAGATATAAAAGGTGGAATAAGTGGTAAACCAACCTGGGAGTTATCAAATAATCTTATTTCTAAAACTTTTCAGACATATGGTAATAGATTTATAATTATAGGTGTGGGTGGAATTTTTTCTGCCGAAGATGCTTATGAAAAGATTAAAAGAGGTGCTTCACTTTTACAATTAATTACGGGTATGATATTTGAAGGACCTCAACTCATTGGTGATATTAATAAGGGACTCGTAGAATTGCTTAATAAGGATGGATATACAAATATAAGTCAAGCTGTTGGAACTTATAATATAAAATAATGTCCACTCAACGAGATTATAAAGAGATAGTTCATGAAATTTTAGCTGAATGTCGACTCATGGCTATTGCCACGTGTGCTGATCACCCGTGGATAGCCTCAGTTTATTATGTATCTGACAATAATTTGAATCTATACTTTATTTCACCGGCTAGTTCTTATCATTGTAAGCAGATCTTGAAAAATAATAGTGTGGCATGTGCTATTGCTGACTCTAGCCAAAAAGCACGTGATAAAAAAGTTGGACTTCAATTATACGGTCACGCTACAATGGAAAATGAACTAGCTACAATTAAATGGATGCTTAGAATGTATAACAAACTTTACCCAAGCACAAAGGAGAAACTAAACTTCAAAAATTTTCAGGCTAAAATTATGACAAGTAAAGTATATAAAGTTACTCCAAAAATGATCAAGATCTTTAGCGAAAAGCATTCTCTCCCCGATGATGAGGTTATATTACATCTATGACATCAACATCGTGTATTTTAACATGATATTCATGGTATAATTGGCTTATGCTAGAGCCAAAACTTATTCACTTTACTACAAAAGACAATTTAGAACTTCCCGGACTGCTTTTTCATGCAGCAAAATCTACAAAAGCAGCAATTTTTTTACACGGTAATGGAAGTTCGTCTGTTTTTTATGGAAAAGGTCGTGCTGAATATGCTGAGGAACTTGCAAAAAAAGGGGTCTCTCTTTTATCTTTTAATAATCGAGGAGCCCATTATATAACAAAACTTGAAATACAGGACACTGATGATGATCAACTATTTGGTATGGCTTATGAAATTATTAAAGATTGTATTCAAGACATTGACGCGGCAGTTCTATTCCTGAAACAACAAGGCTTTAATGAATTTTATTTAATTGGAGAATCAACAGGCGCAAATAAAATTTGTATCTATCATTTTTACAAACCAGAAAATCCTATTAGTAAATACGTACTTCTAGGCGGGGGAGACGACGTTGGAATATACTACGATATGTATGGTCCTGAAAAGTTTTGGCCTCTTCTTGAAAAAGCACGACAACAAATCAAGAAAGGTAATGGACAGGACATAATATGCGAATTACTGCCAGGCGAAATTTTTTCATATAAAGGTTTCTTCGATATTGCTAATCCAGACGGAGATTATAATGTTTTTCCTTTTTATGAAGTCCTGAGAAAAACAATGTTATCCCGTAAACAAGAATTATTTAAAATGTATAAATCACTGAATAAACCATCATTAGTTATATATGGCGAAAATGATGAGTATGCGTGGGGTAATGTTTCAAAAATTATCAAAATTCTTAAGGAATACCAACCACAACTTACATATAAAATTATTAAAAACGCTGACCATTCATTTCATAATCATAGGAAAAAGGTTGGAAAAATTATCGCTGAGTGGCTTGCATAAACATTTTTTGCTTGAAATCTCTCTTGTTTATATATATGCTGTAGATAAGATTCAATTAATTCCTGGAAATTAGAATTCAAAAATCGATATGATTACGTATTATTATCGCAACATCAAGGATGATGCGCTTCAGCAACTTGAAAACTTTAAGGTTGGATCATGGGTTCATGTTGTCAATCCTGAACAATCTGAACTTACGTTTCTTGAAAAAGAATTAGATCTTGATAAAGGTTTACTAAAAGATGCTTTAGATATGTATGAGGTTCCCCGTATTGAGATAGAACATGGGGATGTTTATATATACACAAGATATCCGTTCGATGACAATGACGAAGTTAAGACAATCCCTATCCTATTTTGTATCGCTGATAAATTTATTGCAACAATCTCCCCATCTTCTCCGGAATTTATTCAAACCCTCGTACAGTCAAAAGAATTATTTACCACACAAAAAATTAAATTATTACTACAACTCGTTCAACAGTTAAACAAAATCTATAACACATATCTTAATCGCATTAGTCGAGACATTCGTGCGAAGGAAATTAAACTTGAGAAAATTAAGAACGAAGACATTGTGCAATTTGTAACTTACGAAGGAATAGTTAACGATTTCAGACCAGTTTTGGTCCGTACAAACTCAATACTTGACGCATTACTTAAGAGCAAGCACGTAACGCTTTATGAAAAGGATAAAGATTTGGTTGAAGATATTATGTTATCAAATAAACAGCTGATTGAATTGTCAGACGACAGTATTCGAACCATTGTCAATATTCGAGAGGCATATTCAACAATCATGACGAATAATTTAAATCGTGTTATTAAACTTCTGACATCTGTAACGGTTATTCTCACTGTTCCAACAATGATTGCAAGTATTTATGGAATGAACGTAAATATACCCTTTGCAGATAAACCATGGGCATTTTTTGCGATTTTATTGTTTATGATCGTGGTCACCGGATTTCTGTTATTCGCTTTCATCAGAGAGGACTTCTTATAGGTGGGCGTGGGATTTCCAAGTATTTTACTACTGTGGGTGCGCCAGGGATCGAACCTGGGACCTCGTTCTTATCAGGAACGCGCTCTACCACTGAGCCACGCACCCTCGCTTAAGCAATTATAATATCCGACTTTACAAATTGCAATGAACTCGGTTATAATCGCTTCATGCTTCTTTCAGATAAAGACATAAGAAGAAATATTAAACAGAAAAATATTATTATTAAACCTATTCCGGACTTTTCCACTCAACTAGGTCCTTGTTCTTTAGATCTTCGATTGGGAACAAATTTTAGAGTATTTGAGTATACTGTAACCCCATATATTGATATTCAAAAAGGCGTTCCTTCTGAATTGACGAGACCCATTAAAATTCCTAATAATGTACCTTTTACTGTCCAGCCAGGAGAACTTGTTTTAGCGTCTACAGCAGAATGGATCGAACTACCAGACAATATTGCCGCTCGATTAGAGGGAAGATCATCGCTTGGTAGGATCGGCATTATTGTCCATGCTACCGCACAACTTATTCCACCGGGGTGGAGGGGAAACCTTGTTCTCGAGTTAAGCAATATCGCTCGATTGCCGGTCGCTTTGTATCCAGGAATGAGAGTGTGTGCATTATCTTTTGAAGAAATGACCAGTAATGCTGAAACACCCTATTATAAAAATAAAATGGCAAAGTATGTCAATCAAAAAGGGAGCGTTGCATCAAAAATAGACAAAAAAGACTTATCATAATTTATAATTTAAAAATTAGTTTCTATAAAAATGATTATTGGACCAAAGAAACTTCTTAAACTCGTCAAGGATGAACGGCTTGTCACCGGACTTGATCGGCGTGAATTAGAAAATCCTGAGGGAGCAGGTTTTGATCTACGTCTTGGCGCAGTACATAAAATATCTGGAGGATCAGCTTTTCTTGGAATAAGAGATAGAGAGACTCCAACCATTGAGACTCTCTATACGTATATTAAATCTAAAAAGCAAGAACTTCGGTTTAATCCTCAAGAATTTTACTTATTGCAGACACTCGAAGAAGTCAATTTACCAGTTGACATCACAGCGCAGATAAAACCACGTACGACAACATTCAGAAGTGGTCTTATAATTCGTACAGGAGCAGTGCAGCCTGGTTATAAAGGCTCGCTAACCTTTGGTGCATTTAATGCAGGACCAATTCCCGTAGTTATGGAATTAGGCTGTAGATTCGCTCATATTCAATTTTTCTGGGTCGATGGAGGAGGAGAGAGCTACAGGGGTCAATGGCAAGGTGGAAGAGTTACGACTGAGAAGAGAGAAAAACAAGTATGATAATTCATCCAGAACAACAATATTTAGATTTACTTCGAGAAGTCCTTGAAAAAGGTGTAGAGAATGTCGACCGCGGAACAGGCGTGACATCACTCAGCGTTTTTGGGAGACAATTACGATTCGATCTTTCACAAGGATTTCCACTATTAACTACTAAGCGCGTATACTGGAAAGGAGTATTGCATGAACTCTATTGGTTTGCCTCTGGAAATTCAAATATAAAATATCTTGTCGATAATAATGTGCATATTTGGGATGATTATCCGTATAAAATTTACAATCAGCAAGCTCCAACCCACAAACTACCCACAATGACCAAGGAGAAATTTATTGAAAAAATTAGAAATGATACTAAATTTGCGCAAAAATGGGGAAATTTGCCAAGAATTTATGGAGAATTATGGAGGAGATGGCCAACGAGATCAAAAAAGACTATAGATCAATTGGACTGGGCAATTAACGAGCTCCGAGCTGATCCATATGCACGAAATGCTATTGTAACTTCATGGAATCCTGAATATCTATATACTATGGCACATTACAGAGATACGTCTCACTTTCCCATGTGCCATAACATGTATCAACTAAGTATTAAGGATAATAGACTTTATCTACAACTCTATCAGAGAAGTGCTGATCTTTTCCTTGGTGTTCCCTTTAACATAGCTAGTTATGCCTTACTAAATCTCATTCTTGCCCACATACTCAAAGTCAAACCTGGTGAATTTGTTCACACGTTTGGCGATGCTCATATCTATGAAAACCACAAGGACCAAGTCAAAGAACAACTTTCCAGAAAACCAAGAACTTTACCTACTGTAAAGATTGATTCTTCTCTTAGCGAAATCAGAGATTTTACAACTGAAAAGATCACTCTTGAAAACTATGATCCTCATCCTCCCATTAAAGGAGACCTCACTATCGCAGGAGGGTTCTACGAAGGATAGACGCTATATTTTAGAAGTAATGTTCCTTTATCGTTGAGTTTTTCTATTGAAACAAGCTTCAAGGATACGTGTTTATGTGACTCAATAAAAGGAGTTCCGGTTCCAAAAAGTACTGGTTCAATTGTTATGAGAAGCTCGTTAAGTAATCCTGCTTCAAGAAAACTTGAATAGATTTTAGAACCGCCTAGGAGTAATAACTCTTTATAACCTTTTTTCTCATATTTTTCAACAAGTTCCTTAGGGCTTTTATTAACAAATTCTAGTTGTCCAATGACAATATCATCCTTATATTTCTCTGGTTGAGATGTCATTACCATCCTTAAGGTATTAGGAGAGAGTTGAATATATTTCTTAAATGCTTCATAGGTAGTACTACCCATTACAATAAGTGAAGCTTTAGAGGTCATCTTTTTTAAATGCTCCTTATCTTCACCAGAAGTCCATTGATATACCTTTTCGTCAGATCCCTTAGTGATTCTTCCGTTAATGCTTTGAACAATAAGAGCGATTACTTTCATGGTAATTTGTCCTTACGTAACCACTTAACACCTATATATACAAAGGGTGTTTCTATTATAGACATTGATGATTTAAGTAGCCAATAAGGTAATATCAGACTTACAAGAAACGTCACATTAGAAAGGGGAGTCTTATCGAATCCATAGAAGGCGAGTGACATAAATATTACTGTGTCAATAAATTGAGCAGAAATGTTCGACACATTATTGCGCAACCAGAGTTTACTCTTACCCAAAGATTCTCTGATTTTAGCAAAAATATAAATATCAAGAAATTCTGCAAAAGCAAATGCAATTAAGCTCGCAGCTGAAATTCTTATTGATCGATGAAAAACCTCATCATACGCTGCTTCTGTCTCAATAAACCGTGACGATGGTGGAAGGACCGTTGCTAGTATGGTAAATAGAAATATAAGAAATATAACCAACAATCCAGATCTTACAACACTGCGTGCTCGTTCTTTACCGTGTACTTCGATTATGATGTCATTTATGGTGAATAAAATAGGAATTACAAAGATTGCAACACTTGCATTGAGTCTAAAATCACCAATCGCAATAAGAGGAAAGGTCTTTGCTCCCATAAATTCAGCAACTGCTATACAGAAGATATAAATGGAGACAAGCAGATCAAATTTATTGATCTTAAACATATATAAGCCGACATTATATCATAATATTGTATACTGGAATTATGCATGACAACTTAGTCACATATGCTAACAAAAAATTGCACAATACTCATACTGCAATTATCAATCTGTTCATCTTCCTGCCTTATTTTTTCTCAGTAGAACGCTTACTGAAGTCGTTGTTTGCTCCTTGGAAAAATATTGTCATAAAAAAAACAAGGGCTGGTTTTTCAATGAATGAATTCACAGAAAGGATTACAAACAATATAGTTTCCCGCTTTATGGGCTTATGGATTCGGTCAACGATTCTGTTCGCATATGTCGTTGTACAGATTTGTTATGTATTGCTCCTTCCAATAGGATATCTTATGGTAATTATTTTCCTACCTCTTGCTTATTTATTTTACAAAGCTCAACCAAGCCCCGATCAAGAAAAACAACGAGCATATAACGATTTTATGAAACGCCATCTTACTGATGAATCAAGTCGCCAAGAAGTAGACGAGTGGTTCCAAATCTATTTTAGGGACCTCCATAAAAACCCGTGGTGGTCTCTTGATCGTCTCATGTCTAATCCTCCACTTGGAAGAAATCTTGCAAGTGGCTTTACTCCGACGCTTGACCAATATGCAACTGAGCTTACCACTGCGCAACCACACTATAAACATCTTATCGGTCGAAAAGAAGAGCTTGATCGAGTACAACAAGTATTAGCAAAAACTGGCGAATCAAATGCTTTACTCGTAGGAGAGGAAGGAATTGGACGTCAAACAATTGTAGAAGCGCTATCCTCAGCAATATATGGTGGGAAATGCAACCCTTTGCTCGCATATAAGCGTGTTATGCAGATAGATATGGAAAAAATTCTTGCTGGTTCAACAGATTTTGTTCAAAGAGAAGAAATCCTTGGGAATATATTTAAAGAAGCTGCTGATGCAAAAAATATTATCGTCATGATTCCAAATCTGCATGAATATGTTTCTGATGAAGAAGACAAAATTAATCTTACCAATGTTATTACAAAATATGCTCAACTTCCTACCTTGCAATTTATTGCAACAACCACACCTTATTTTTATCAAAAATATATATATCAAAATCAGATGATTGCTCAACTTTTCGATAAAATCGATGTAGTCGAAGTAACACCAGAACAGGCTATCAAGATCCTAAGAGATGTTGCGGTAGAGTTTGAAAAAAGAAACCAAGTCGCCATTACCTTCGCTGCGCTCAAACAGGCAGTTGATATGGCACAACGATTTATGACAAGCGCTCCATTACCTGAAAACGCAATAGAACTTCTAGATGAGGCTAGTGTGTACACACAATCACATCTGAAAAGTACTGCTGTGACTCCACATGTAATTAATACGCTCATTCAACAGAAAACACATGTTCCAACCGAGATAACAGAAGACATAAAGCAAAAACTCCTAAACTTAGAGGTATCTCTTAGAAATCGCGTTATAGCACAAGATGAAGCACTTCAAAAACTCGCTGCGGCATTGAGAAAATCAGTAGTTTTAGCTGGTTCGCGGAAAAAACCTCTTGCGTCATTTCTTCTTTTAGGACCAACCGGAGTTGGTAAAACTGAAACGGCGAAAGCAATTACTGAGGTCTTTTTCAATGATATTAAAAACATGATTCGTTTTGACATGTCTCTCTATCAATCCAAACATGATATATCAAAACTTATCGGCTCATCGGAAACGAATGAACCTGGATTATTAACACAATCTGTCAGAGAGCAACAATATGGCACACTTCTTCTTGATGAACTCGAAAAGGCCGACCACGATCTGATTAATATATTTCTTACAATTTTAGATGAAGGTTATTATACAGACGGATTTGGAAAACGCGTTGATTGCACAAATCTTATTGTTATAGCAACATCTAATGCGGGTGCGGATTTTATTTATCAAAAAACTCAAGAAGGCGGTGAAGCCCTACAAACTCTTTCTACGCAGCTCATCGATCATCTTGTCGCTGCGCATATTTTCGCTCCAGAATTTTTAAATAGATTTGATGGTGTGGTAGTATATAAGCCTTTATCAAGTGGTACTGTTACTCTGATTGCTCAAAAAATTCTTGAATCGATGAAGAATGATATTCAATCTAAACATCATATCACGCTCCAATTTTCACAAGAATTTATTGAAAAACTTATTCAACAAGGATACGATCCACGATTCGGAGCTCGAAATATGCAGCGAATAATTAGAGACGAAGTTGAGGATAAAGTTGCAAAACTTGTATTAGAAGGACAAGTTACACACAATCAAGCAATTACATTTTAGTAAAGCCTATTGATCTATGGGTTATTTGATTACTCTCGAGGGTGGAGAATACACAGGAAAAACATCACTTTTACCATCACTCGCAAAAATACTCCAGGATGCAGGACATCAAGTTAAAACAAGCAGAGAACCAGGTGGCAGTCCTCAAGCAGAAGAATTCCGTTCTTTTATATTTCAACAATTACGACAAGGTATTTCTGCAGAAGAACAAGTTGTTCTCTTTAATAAAGCTCGGAAAATGCATATTAATGACGTAATTAGACCATATCTTGGAGATAGTAAAGAAAAAAATACCATCCTTCTTGTTGACCGATACCTTGATTCGACTCGAGTATACCAAGGTTTTGAGGGGGGAGTACAGCTTGAAAAAATAAAAGAGTTTGAAAATAAATATGTTAATGGCTTTTATCCGGACTTAACTCTTATTTTGTTCATTCCAGAAGAAAGATTTACAGAGATTCATCACTTTAGAAAACAATATACAAATTTTAAACAAACTCATGATCGAGATATTATCCCATTTGACCAATCTGATATTAGTACTCAATTACAGCGTCAAAGATATCATCTTCAGCTTCCAGAACTCGCAAAACGTTTTAACGAACAAAGGGCTTTTGGAACAATAGATAGTTCTCAGGACCCAATACGTATTATTGAGGATTCTTTGCGTAAAATTTCCCAATTCATTCCCATAATATCTTTAGACTCTTGTCTGGAAATTATGAAGAAACTTGATGATCAACAATATTGGGCTGATATAAAAGCTATTTATATTCAACAACAAGACTCAACTATTTGACTTTTCTCAATAATATGCTATGCTAAAAGCTAGGCTATGGATAGAAAACTATTACTATTAGTGCTCGTTTTTTTTCTTGTTTTAGGCTCATTCACTTCGTACGTTTTTTATAGAACATCTCTGAGACAGATCCAGGCAGAAAACGCTACCACACCTTGCCAAAGTACATCGTTTCTTCTAGCATTTCCAAATGAGCTACCAGTAGGAGTTCGAGCAACACTAAATGCTGTCGTTCGTTCATGTGATGAAACAACAATACCAGGAGCACAGGTTTGTTTAACAACATCGCTAGGCACAATAGAACCGGAATGTGCTCAAACGAACGAATCAGGAATCTCAGATCACGTAATCACTTCAGACGTTCAAGGGCTTGCTGAGATTCGAGGCCGAGTTAACAACTCAATGGATATCCCAACTCCGATATCTGTTCAGTTTGCTCAATAAAACATCTATTCCATGAAAAAAACTATAACGAAAGTCGTCATTCCTGCAGCTGGATTTGGTACTCGTTTTTTGCCCCAAACCAAAGCAATGCCCAAAGAGATGTTGCCAATTGTTGATAAGCCGGTCATTCAGTATGTCGTTGAAGAAGCAGTCAGCTCAGGTGTAAAAGATATTGTTATTGTCACAGGATCAAGTAAGAGACCAATCGAAGACCATTTTGATACTCCAACAGAAGATCTTCTTCGAAATCTTAAACAAGGTAATAAGGAAAATTATATTCAGGAGGTAAATAAAATAGCAGAGATGGCGAATTTTATCTATATTCGCCAAAAGGGTCCCTATGGTAATGGGACACCGGTGCTCTCATCTGAACCGATTATCGGTAATGAATCTTTTGCTGTTATGTGGGGTGATGAATTTATATATGCTCAACCTCCTCGTCTTAAACAAATGATTACAGCATGGCAAAAATTTGGAGGGGTCATGATTTCAGGAGTTCGTATTGAAGAAAAAGATTACTTGAGTCGATATGGAATCGCAGAATATGAGCCTGTTGAAGATAATGTTTTCAAAATAAACCGCATCGTCGAAAAACCTAAACCAGACGAAGCTCCCTCAAACCTTGCAACTCATGGAGCATATATTCTTCCTCCGGAAATCTTCCAGGCTCTTAAAAATCTTGAGCCTGGTAAAGGCGGCGAGATATGGCTTCCAGATGCTATTAATGTGCTTAAGAACCAAGGTATACCAATCTATGCTTGTGAAATACAAGATGGAAAATATTACGATACAGGAAATAAGCTTGAATATATGAAAACAATTGTCGAGTTTGCTTTAACTCATAAAGAAATCAATGGCGAGTTTAGAAAATTCCTCAAGAATCTTGACATTTAGTCTTGCGCAAAACATACTTACCTGATACAATAAGTAATACATTTTTACGAAGCACAGCTATTTTCTTTATCTCCTGTTGAATGAGCTTCATAGTGGGGCTTATTTCGGTTCTGAAAATAGCATTTAATTATTAAGGAGATACAGTATGACAGCAATCGATCCTCAGAAGCTTTTACAGTATGGTCTTCATCTTGGTCATAAAAAGCAAAAAGTCCATCCAAAATCCAAAAAATTCATTCACTCTGTAGAAAAAGGTGTTTCGATAATCGATCTTTTCAAAACAGCCGAATATCTTGATCAAGCAATAAAGATACTTAAAAAATTTGGTTCGGAAGGCAAAACACTACTCTATGTAGCTACAAAAAAAGTTGCTCGAGAGCCAGTTTCAACAATATGCAAAGAAAATAATATTTTCTATATTACTAATAAATGGGTTGGAGGATTTCTTACAAACTTTACTGAAATTAAGAAAAATATTGAACGAATGAATACTATGAGAGAAGAGCAAAAATCCGGGGCTTGGGCAAAGTTGCCGAAGCATGAAAGAATTGCCCTTGAAAAAAAAATAAACCGGATTGCAAGTATTTACGATGGAGTTGCTCAGCTCGATAAACTTCCCGATGTTCTGTGTATACTCGATATTCGCAAGGAGCAAAATGCAGTTATTGAAGCTCAAATAATGAATATTCCTACAATCGCCGTAGTAGATACAAATGTCGATCCCGATCTTGTTAGTTATCCAATCCCTGCAAATGATGATGCGGTCGTTAGTATAAAATATATTACTGAAGAGCTTATCAAGGCTTATGATGAAGGACGAAAAAATAAAGAAAAAGCTGATAGTAAAGAAGAGAAAAAAATTAAAAAAACATGAACGATATAAAAAAACTCAAACAACTAAGAGAAGAAACAAACGTTTCGTATAGTTTATGCAAAGAAGCTTTGGAAGAAGCAAAAGGAGATGTAATAAAAGCACGAGAAATTCTTCGACAAAAAGGGGCAGAATTTGCAGCAAAAAAATCCGCACGTGAAACTTCACAGGGTGCAATTTTTTCCTACATTCATCACAATAAAAAAATGGGGTCAATGCTTGAACTCCTTTGTGAAACTGATTTTGTAGCAATAAACGAAGACTTTCTAAAACTCGGAAACAATATTGTTATGCATATTGCATCAACCGCTCCGAAGGATGCAAAAGAACTTATGAAAGCCCCATTCATTAAGGATCCTACTTCTACTATTCAAGATATTCTAAGGGATGCCATCCTAAAATTAGGTGAAAACGTTAGTATAGGACGATTTGAAAGATTTGAACTGTAAGGTTATTATTAGAATAGCATGAATTTAGACACGATTTATAACCAATTCACCAAAAGATCTCAGGAAATTATCACATATACTATTGAAGAGCTTCGACATATTCGTACAGGAAAGGCGAATGCAACTTTAGTAGAAGATATCGAAGTATCTGCTTATAATGGTCAAGCTTCATTAAAACTTAGGGAATTAGCAAGCATTGCTATTGAAGGACCCTCGATGATATTAATCGAACCTTTCGATCCAAGCATTATTCAAGATATTGAGAAAGCTATTCGCTTGTCTCCACTTAGCTTAAGTCCAAGTGTTGATGGAAAAATTGTTCGGATTACTACTCCACCTCTCACCGAAGAACAGAGAATAAAATATGTAAAACTTTCAAATGAAAAAATAGAGGAGGGAAAAATTCAGCTACGAATAGCGCGTGATGAAATACGTAAAAAAATCAGGTCTCTCTTGGATGATAAAAGCATTTCAGAAGATGACAAATTCAGATCAGAAAAGCAAATAGATAAAATTGCGAAAGATTATACTGACAAACTTGAAGATCTAAAAAAAAGAAAGTATGAAGAAATTATGACGGTTTAATTGATACGTGTTAAGATTAATGAAATACTATGCTATTCAATTTTATTATTTTCCCAGTTCTCGTCCTGCTCGTTATCATACACGAGCTTGGTCATTTTATTGCAGCTAAGCTGAACAATGTTAAGGTTGAAGAATTTGGCTTTGGTCTCCCTCCAAGAATCTTCGGTATCAAAATAGGTGAAACGCTTTACAGCATTAATCTTCTACCGCTTGGTGGTTTTGTAAAAGTATTTGGCGAAGAAGCCGCGGAACTTGAAGGAAAAAAGATTTCACCAACACTTCTTAATCGTTCTTTTTCTCATAAAAAACCTTTGCAAAAATGTTTAATATTGACGGCAGGAGTTTTGTGTAACTTTCTTCTTGGTTGGGTAATAGTTTCATTCCTCTTTATTCAAGGAGTACGAGTACCTACAAAAAATATTCTCATTGATAAAGTCACGAAGGATTCTCCTGCGTACATCGTTGGTTTGCAAAAGGGAGATAGTATCAGAAAAATAATAAAGGGAAATGACGAAATAATTATTGATGAACCTAGTGATGTATCACTCACAACTCGTAAATTTGCAGGAGAAGAAATTACTCTTGTGATAGAAAGAAATAAAGAAACACAGAATGTTCTTATTACACCTCGCGAAAATCCCCCAAAAGGTGAAGGATCACTCGGTGTTCTCATCTCAAACTATGAAATTCGAAAATACTCTATTGTAAAGGCTCCGATTTTTGGTCTTATAGAATCGGCACGGATGACGATTCTCATATCTAAAGAGTTATCTAAAACTCTTTTTCAACTTATTATTCTACAAAAACCTGACGCAGAAATTGCAGGACCTGTAGGTATTGCAAAGTTGACTGCCGAAGCAGCCCGTCAAGGTTATGATTCACTTCTACAACTTGTTGGATTACTTTCGCTTAATCTCGCTATAATAAACATTCTTCCTTTCCCTGCTCTTGATGGAGGAAGACTTATGCTTGTGATTTACGAATGGGTCTCACGTAGAAAAGTTAATCCCACTATTGAGAGGCGCCTCAATTTTGCTGGATTTGCAATTTTAATAGGTCTTATTATCCTTGTTACTATTAATGATATTGTTAAACTCCTATAAGTATGAAAGACAAAAAACTTAAATATGAAAATATAACGATTTCAGGAAAGATTGGAGTAGGATCAACAACTCTTTCAGCTTCATTAAGAGAAACCTTACAGTGGAAATATATTAACGCTGGACAACTTCAACGTGAATTTGATCGACAAAATAATATTAATGAGCATCTTCATGGCGCACTTTCGAGAACGGACGAACATGAAAGAGAGATGGAAAACATGGCAGTTCAAACTCTACAAAATGAAAAGTATATCATATATGAGGCGTGGCTCAGTGGGTTTATTGCGCGAGATATGGTTCACGTCCTTAAAGTTCTTCTCATGTGTACGAACGACGCTGTACGAATAGATCGTGTTGTTAATAGAGAAAATATTGATGTAATAACGGCAAAACAATACATCAAACAGAGAGAAGAGGAGAATATTAAAAAATGGAAAAATCTATACGGCGATTTCGATTTTTGGAGTCCTGCGTATTATGATCTTGTCATTGACACCTATGCTTCGGGCCCTATGGAAACGGCAGGCAAGGTCCTCGATAAACTTGGCTACCATAATGGAAGAAAAACCTAAATATTCTAAAATTGTTGTCTCTGGACGTATCTGCACTGGGAAATCTACGCTGGTTCAAAATCTCGTTAAAGCACTAGGATGGGATACCTTTTCTTCAGGGCAATATTTACGATCTTATGCTCGGGACCATCATCTTGCTATCGAGGACGCACAGGAACAGAGTAAAAAAATGACTAATAAAATTGACAACATGATAAGGGATGTGCTTAAGGGAAATTCTCATATCGTCATTGATGCATGGATGGGCGGAATCATGTCTCACGGCATAAAAGATGTATTAAAAATTTTGCTTATATGTGATGATGTGGAACGTTTTACTCGATTTGCTCAAAGAGAAAATATTTCTTTTTTACAAGCAAGGAAAAGAGTATTACATAGAGAAAAGAAAGTTTTAGAAAAAATACAGGAAATACATGGTCGTCATGATATTTTTGATCCTAAGCATTATAATATGGTAATCGATACATCGGGAAAAAAACCTGATGAAATAGTTTCGAAGGTTTTACAAAAATTAAAACATACATAATGCGTATTTCTCAAAACTATATCAAATCAATTAAAGATACAGCACGCGAGTTTGAATCAGTAAATCATGAATTACTCACAAGAGCGGGATTTATTGATCAAGTTGCAAGTGGTATTTTCACTATACTTCCCGCTGGCGATCGAGTGTTGAAAAAGATAGAAGCGATTATCCGAAATGAGATGAATGAAATTGGAGCTCTAGAAATACGTATGCCCTCGCTTCATCCTAAATCACTTTGGGAACAAACCGAAAGATGGAACAGTGTAGACATATTATTCAAAGTCAATAGTCGACACAGTTATGAATATGCTCTCGGAGCTTCACATGAAGAAATCGTAACTCCTCTTGCAAAAAAATATATAAAAAGTTACAGAGATTTACCTCTGGCACTTTACCAAATTGGCACAAAATTTAGAGATGAGCCCCGACCTAAGTCAGGAATTTTAAGAGGAAGAGAATTTGGAATGAAAGATTTATATTCGTTTCATGCACATCAGCAGGATTTAGATGCATATTATCAGAAGGTATCAGATGCGTATATAAAAATATTCCAGACATGTGGATTTACAGATATAAAAATAACAGAAGCATCAGGAGGGGATTTTAGTAAGAAACACTCGCATGAATTTAATGTTCTTACACCAGCCGGTGAGGTGAACCTTGTGTACTGTGGAGCGTGTAGTTTTGCTCAAAATGAAGAAGTGATTCAAGGTAATCTGAAGAAATGTCCATTGTGCGGAAGTAGCGATGTTAAAACAGATAAAGCTGTTGAAATTGGAAACATATTTGATTTACATACCCGGTTTAGTAATTCATTTAAACTTACGTATGTTGATAAAAATGGTGAAAACCGCCCAATTGTCATGGGTTGTTATGGTATAGGCATAACGAGATTGCTAGGTGCTATTGTTGAAGTTCATCATAAGGATGATCTCATTCAGTGGCCTCTTTCAGTAACACCATTTCACGCGCAGCTGATCAATCTTTCAAAACATGACTCCTCATATGCTGATCTCATATATCGCACTCTAAAAGCCGAGGGGTTTGATATCTTATATGATGATCGGGAAGATGTCTCAGCAGGAGAAAAATTTATGACTTCTGAGCTTATTGGATCACCCGTGAGACTTGTTGTTTCGGAAAAAACAAAAAAAAATGTCGAATGGAAGTTGAGAGACGACGATAAAATCAATCTTTTCTCAGCTACTGAGATCATAAAAAAGTTAAAAGACTTTTATTCTGCATAATATACATGAAAACTATTGTAACTCATACCTCGCCTGACATTGACGCAATAACTTCAGTTTGGCTTATTCACCAATTTTTGCCTGGATGGAAAGAGGCAGTTTTCAAATTTGTTCCTGCAGGTGAGACACTACACAAAGCTCCTGTTGATACGGATACAAATATCATACATGTTGATACTGGTTTCGGAAGATTTGATCATCACCAGGGGAATGAAGATACATGTGCTGCTACGTTGGTTTTCGAATATCTATCGTACAAAAAACACTTAAAAAATAGCGACATCCCAGCTCTTCAACGTCTTGTTGATGTTATAAACCGATACGATCACTTCCGAGAAGTCTTTTTGGATGAACCAAATGACGACATGCACGATTTTTCTCTTAAATCAGCTATTGCAGGACTCCGTATCAAACTTCAGGATGATGGGGAAGTCATGCGTGTATGCGAACCGCTCTTAGATGGAGTATTAATTAATCTAAAAAATAAAATCCACGCTGAGGAAATCATAGACACACAAGGCCATTCATATACTTCCTATTGGGGAAAAACACTAGCTGTTGAAACCGAAAATGATGAAATCTTGCAACTCGCTGCTAAAAGAGGATTTGAGATGGCAATTCGTAAATCAAAGCAACATGGACACGTGCGGATAAAGCTTCATCCAAAGTCAAAAAAGAATCTTAATAAACTCCATGCTTTGCTTACAAAGGAAGATGACATAGCAACCTGGTATTATCATCCATCAGGAAAAATGTTGTTAAATATTTCCTCAAAAAATAGAAATTTCAAAGCAACAAAGCTCTCCCTTAACAGAATTATTGAGATAACAAAACATATTACATGACACTGACTTCTTGTTTTTTAAGCACTCAAGCAATATAATAACTTGTAATCTCGATTTAATAGTTCGTTTACATTCCTTAAAGGAGGTGTACTTAGGATGGTTGTGGTCAAGAAGAAAAGAGGCGAAAATACAGACACTCTCTTGAAACGATTCACTAAGATCACGAAAGAAGAAAATATTGCATTTGATGTAAATAAGAAAAAATACTATCTAAAACCATCGCTCTTAAAAAAGGAGAAAATGAAGGATAAGCTCAAAAGAAAAGCCATGCAAAAAAAGAGATTTTCCAGGTAATATGGTGAAAGTATTTACCACCTCACGGTATAAAATTGACCGTTCTAGCATTGTGCAAGCTGCTGAATCGTACCTTCAAAGACAACGCGTAAACCACGATATGGTGGTAAATATTGTTTTTATTGGAACGAGAAAGATGAAAAAAATTGCACAAGATTTTAAAAGTGAAAACGAAGCTCTTCCTGTTTTATCTTTTAGGTATGGAGAGAATGAATTGCTTGGAGAAATCTTTATCTGTTATCCACAGGCAATACTACTTGCTGCAGAAAGAGATAGAGGAGTTGATGAAACTATCATGCAACTATTAACGCATGGTATAGACAATATTGTAAGTTGAAGTAAAAGAATTAGAAATTAGTAAATAATACGTGTTTTACCTTAAATATCGGCCACAAAGTATTAAGGAACTCGATTCAAAATCCGTTCGCGATCAACTGATTGCTATTTTAAAGGCTTCCAATATTCCCCACGCTTTTTTATTTACTGGACCAAAAGGTACAGGCAAAACCTCGACAGCGCGTATCCTTGCAAAGGTTTTGAATTGCGAAGAAAATATTAAGAAACTGAAAACACTTACGCCATCATTAACAGATAAAAACGTGAGCGCTATAACCAAAGGAATTTCTCCCGATGTCATAGAAATGGATGCGGCATCAAACAGAAAAATAGATGATATTAGACTGTTAATTTCGGACCTAAAATTTATGCCTTTAACGTCGCGTTATAAAATTTATATTATTGATGAAGTTCATATGCTGACAAAAGAGGCATTTAATGCACTTTTGAAAAGTCTTGAAGAACCTCCGGAATCAACTGTGTTTATACTCGCAACAACAGAAGCAGGTAAACTACCAAAAACTATAATATCTCGATGTATTCAAATCAATTTTTCAAAAGCAAAAAGGGAAGATATAATTTCAATGCTTGATAGAATTAGTACATCCGAAAAAATTAAACTCACACATGAATCAAAAACATACATTGCTGATTCAGCTGATGGATCTTTTAGAGATGCAGCGAAGATCCTTGAGCTTGCAGTTATCCAAAATGATACCAACTTAGATGGAATTAAAAAAATCCTTGGACATTCATGGGTAAAGGGAGATCTCTTAGATTTTTTAAGCAAAAAAAATGCTGTAGAAGCTTTAAAATGGCTTGAAAATTCTGCAGAGCACGGAACGGATTTCAAACTTCTTATCGAATCACTTCTTCAATCTCTTCATCAACAACTCTTGATAAAAAATAGAATTGAAGTTCATCCTCAAACTGAGTATAATTTTAGGATTAAAGACATCGCTCGATTAATACAATTATTTCAAAAGGCATATAATCAATTAAAATTTTCACCGATTGAAGCACTGCCACTTGAGATTGCTGTTATTGAATATCTGGGAGAAGAAAATGACTTAAATTGAGTAATTTTTAAGGAGGTGTATATATGATAAACCCACTTAAAGGATTAGGAGACTTACGAAAAATGCAGCAGCAAGCCCAACAGATGCAGCAGGCTCTTCAACAAGAAGAAGTTATTGTAGAAAAAGATGGTATTCGAGTTGTATTAAGAGGTGATCAACAGGTTAAGGAAATTGAAATTGATGGAGTTTTAGATAATAGAATTGCAGATGCAATCAATGAAGCTGTTAAAAAAACTCAAGAACTAGCAGCAAGAAAATTAATCGAAATGACACAATCCGAATAATTATGAAGCTCTTTTCGGGAAGTTCAAATATCGAATTGTCAAAAAAAGTGGCTCAGAAGCTCGGACTAACTCTTTCAAAGGCTGAAATTGTTCGATTTGACAACTCAGAAGTGCGTGTTCGCATCGAGGAAGACGTAAAAAATGAAATATGTGTTGTCATCCAATCAACATCGAATCCTACTGACACTCGCTTGATGGAACTTTTCTTTTTTTGTGATGCATTAAAAAGGCAGGAAGCACGTAAAGTGATAGGTGTCATTCCATGGTTTGGGTATGCACGACAAGATATTCAACACAGAGAAGGTGAGTGCGTTTCAGCAAATGTTGTTATACGATTTCTCGAGTCCATTGGTTTTAATAAAATTTATACTGTTGATTTACATAATGAAGCAACTGAAGGAGCCTTCTCAATTCCCTTTAAACATATTTTTGCTGCTCCATTACTAGCTCACCAAGTAAAGAAATACTTTGTAAAAAAGAAGATTACCACTCTAACACCTGAAAATATTGCTATTTTAGCTCCAGACCAAGGTGCTATTGAGCTCAGTAGGAATTTTGGTGAAGCTTTTTTTGGAACCACGAGCTTTCCTCTCAGTGTCGTTGAGAAAAAACGTAATCAAGATGTACTTAATAAGGTAAAATCATTCGGGCTTTATGGTGATGTAAAAGGAAAACATGTAATTATAGTCGATGACATGATCGTTTCTGGATCAACTCTTATTTCAGCAGTTGATTTTTTGTTATCTGAATACGATGTAAAAGGAGTATATGCTGCTATTACTCATCATGATTTTGCTCATGGTGCTGAGGAAAAACTTGAATCATCGAATTTTATAAGAATCTTTACAACTGATACTATCGCTCTATTCCCGCAACAACGATTTAAAAAACTTGAGGAAACCTCTATTGCACCACTACTTGCAGATGAACTACGATATTTGACATGAGTCCTAGGTATTAGGTATGATGTATTAGGACGATACGTATAATACTTAATACGTTATACATAATACGTAACACGTAAAGCGCATGAATATTCCCAAAGACCTACAGAAAACTATTGATTTTTTTGAGAAATTACCGGGGATTGGTCCTAAAACGGCGAAGAGGCTGGGATTTTATCTCTTGCGCATGCCCCAGCAAGAACTCGAAGAGATTAGTAAACATATCAGTCAGTTAAAAATAAATCTCATGTACTGCAAGCGCTGTTTCCATCTTTCTGAGACGGAGTTGTGTTCAATATGTCAGGATACGCAACGCGATAATTCAGTTGTTGCAGTTGTTGAAGACGTTCTTGATCTTCTATCTTTTGAAACTGGACATCATTATCAAGGCGTATATCACGTTTTACACGGTCGAATCGATCCACTGAATTATATTGGCCCGGATGATATTTATATTCCGCAGTTTATCCATCGAATAAAGAAGGAAAAGAATAAAATACAAGAAATTATACTTGCGACGAATCCTAATACTGAAGGTGAAGCAACTGCAATGTACATCAAAAAACAACTCACTGATACATTTGACGGAGAGTTGAATCATGTCAAAATAACTCGTCTAGCATATGGTCTTCCTATAGGAGGAGATCTTGAATACGCTGACTACATGACGCTTAAACGATCATTGGAGGGAAGAAAAGATTTTTAAACTCGAACAATCTGAAGACTTACGAGAGGCTCCTTATTAGTCTTTTTAACAAAGTATTTTTCTAATCGGGAAATTATATCTCTTCTTAGCGGAATTTTTTTTACGTCTTTGTACATGTTTTGAATTTCTTGTGCAGCTTGATTAAATATTTCTTGTTTTCCTTTACTGTAAATAAATCCTCGAGAGATAAACTCAGGTAAACCGACAATACGATTATGAGAATCTACTTTTAATATAACAAGTACGATTCCTTCCTTAGAGAGTGTCATACGGTCCCGAAGAATAGTATCTCCTATATCTCCGACTCCGTATGCATCAACATAGATATTTTTTGTATTAATTTGCTCTCCTCGCTTAGCCTTCCCTTGTTCAAACCAAACTGTATCACCCTCATTTAATAGATAAATTTGATCATCTTTATATCCCATTGTCTGCGCAAGCTGGGAATATAATCTTTGATGTCGGATTGTCCCTCCTATTGGAATAACATATCGCGCATTAAGTAATCGTATAAGAATTTTCATATCTTCCTGACTTCCGTGACCAGACGCATGAAGCTGTTCGTGAATATCCGAATATCTGACATCAGCCCCCAGCACATATAAGCGTTCTATGATATCGTATACCTCTTCTTCATTCCCAGGTATAGGGTCTGATGAAAAAACAACTTTGTCATCCTTTTCAATACGAATGTATTTGTGCTGATCTGTAGCAAGTCGTGAAAGTGCAGATCCAAATTGCCCCTGAGAGCCTGTTGCAATAATACATATTTGATTCGGTCGGAGCTTGTTTACTTGTCTTTCATCTACCATAAACTTTTCAGGGATTGGAAAATAACCGATTTTACGCGCGCTTCGTGAGTTTTCCCTCATAGATCTTCCCAATAGGCAAATCTTTCTATTAAATTTCATTCCTGCCTCAGCACACTGTCGTACTCGCGAGATATTACTAGCAAAGGTTGTCATAATAAATTTACCTTTTGTAGTACGAATTTCATCCTCAAACGTCTTACCAACAACCTTCTCTGAAAGCGTAAATCCTTCACGGTCAGATCCTAAACAATCTGAAAAGAGGCATAAAACTCCATCTTTTCCTGCTTTTGCAATTTCGTATAGATCTGGGGATGGTCCAAACGGAGGAGTAAGATCTATCTTATAATCACTTCCATGATAAAAGGCTCCAACAGGGCTTTTAAGCAGTATGTGTGTTGTGTCTGGGATTGAATGTGTCATACGGATAAATTTGGCTTCAAATGAACCTAAGGTATATGTTTTTGTAAAATCAACATCATTTATTCTTACTGGGATTCTGAACTCATCAAATTTATTTTTAACAAACACCGCTGTGAGTTTACTAGCATAAACAGGAGGTTTGCCAAGGTCCTCATAATGGAAACGTAATGCACTTATATGATCCTCATGGCCATGGGAAAAAAGAACGGCACGAATAAACTTAGTTTTGTCTCGAAGATATGTGATATCAGGAATTTCATGATCAACACCAAATTCTTGTTCTCGAGGAAAACCTATACCACAGTCGATAATGATAATATCTTGAAGTTTGTCACCCTTGTATAATTCATATACATACATATTTTTTGTAACACCAACAATTCCGCCTAAGGGTATAAAACGGACTCTGAAGTTAGACATAGTATTAGTATACAGCATCGTATTACGTATTAGGTATTACGTATTAGGTATTACGTATTAGGTATTAGGCCGATACGAGATCAAGCGATCTTGCTATAATAAGGTGTGGCTAAGAAAAGTCCTCTGGAAAAAAAGGTTTGGGAAAAATTGGAAAAAGTTCATGATCCCGAACTTTCAATTTCAATCGTTGACCTAGGACTTATTTATAAGGTAAAGGAAAAAAACGGGAACATCGATATAACCATGACTCTTACAACACTAGGATGTCCTTTATTTACTTTAATTGAGACTGAAATTAAAAATAAAGTAAATTCTCTTAAAGAAATCAAAAAAATCTCTATTGAATTGGTTTTTGATCCTCCTTGGAATATAGATATGATGTCAGAAAGAGGCAAGGCGATGATGGGGATTTAATTTTTGAGATATGGCTATTAAACAGAAGATTAAACAAAAAACTATTGAGTCCTTGGAGACCCTGCGAATGAGAAGTGTCGAGAGTGTAAAACAAAATTTCACAGTACTTTCTCGAGAGATTATTGGACAAATGACAGGTCAAGAAATTAAAAATTCTCCAGAGAAAAAACAACAAAATTACACACCATTTAATGAAAATATGCGTGAGGCAATGGGAGAACATTTTAAAAATAAGGAAAAGCCTGAACTCGATGAAGTAAGAAGAAAGCTGGCAGAACATGTGGATGAAAATCCTCAAGTTGCAATCAAGAGACAGTTTGAACTACTCAGACGAGAGGAACGAGAAGCGATTGGAGAAAGAAAACACGAAGAGGTCCAGCGTAAGAAAAAAGAAGAGGAAGAAGAGCTTCAAAAAATCCAGCACAAGGAGGAAAAAAGAAAAGCATCAATGCAAACAGAGGAACCACAAGGAAAAGAGCAAAGAGGTGGTCTTTTTGCCCGAAAAAAAAGAAGAAGACAAACAATCGAAAACAAGCCAGCTATTGGGAAGCAATAAACGGGGTGTAGTTCATCGGCAGAACGCTCGGTTCGGGACCGAGAGGCACCGGGTTCAATTCCCGGCACCCCGACGCGATCCCATATGATAACCCGTGATGAATTTGAACAGATTATTATCGACTCAATAGAATCTCTTCCAATTCAGATAAAAAATGACATTGATAATGTAGAATTCATTCTTGAAGAAGGGGATTCTCCCGGGGGGAAACTCCTCGGTTTTTATCAGGGTATTCCTCAAACAAAACGAGGAAACAACTATAGTTTCGTTTTACCTGACAGAATAATCATATTCAAAAAAACGATTGAGCGATATGCATATTATACTCGGGAGGAATTACATAAAATTATTAAGCGTGTTGTATGGCACGAAATTGGTCATTATTTCGGCTATTCAGAGAAAAAAATTAGAGAACTTGAGAAAAAGTGGAAATAGTCACGAATATACGATACTATATACTTAATACGTAATACCTA
>MFZX01000008.1 GCA_001788095.1 Candidatus Roizmanbacteria bacterium RIFCSPHIGHO2_12_FULL_37_23 | reverse complement strand
AAGCTACTAAACATATCGCAGATATGATTTCCCTGATTAGTAAACTCCAACAACGTGGTTTTGTTTATGAAACAGATGAAGCAATGTATTTTGATACAACAAAATTTGATAAATACGGTGCCCTTTCGGGCCAGAATCTTGCGGACAAGATGCAGAAAGCTAGGGAAGATGTTTATATCGACTCACAAAAAAAACACGCAACAGATTTTGTACTCTGGTTTAAACGTGTCGGAAGATTTAAAGATCATACTATGTATTGGAATTCTCCATGGGGAGATGGGTTCCCGGGATGGCATATAGAGTGTTCAGCAATGAGTATGAAATATTTAGGAGAAACTATTGATATCCACGCTGGTGGCGTAGACCATATACCTGTACATCATGAAAATGAGATCGCACAATCAGAATGTGCTACTGAAAAAACATTTGTTAAATATTGGTTTCATAGTGAATTTCTAAAAATCAATGGTGAGAAGATGAGTAAATCAAAAGGTAACCTCTATACGCTTGATCATCTTTCTGAAAAGAATATTGACCCTCTTGCTCTTCGATATCTTTATTTGCAGACCCATTATAGACAAGTTATGAATTTTACGTGGGAATCACTACAAGCTGCTCAGACAGCACTCAATAAGTTGAAAGACTCCACCTTACAGCTTCGTCAGCAAACGCATCGCAAAGAACTATCAGATGAGAAGTTGAATAAAGTTGAAGAGTACTCACGATCTTTTAAAGAATCCATTTCTCATGACCTTCAAATGCCAAAGGCTTTATCTACTGTCTGGGAAGTTGTCAAGTCAAACATTCCCTCAAACGATAAACTTGAACTCCTCTATGATTTTGACCACATTCTTGGATTCGGATTACCCGAGCTCAATAATGATGATATTCCACATGAAATTATTGAATTAGCAGAAAACAGGAAAAAACTGCGTGCTTCTAACGACTTTAAAGCAGCTGATCAAATACGAAGCGATATTGAGGAAAGAGGATATCACCTTGAAGATATCAACGGAGCGTATCGAATCAAAAAGAAACCAGCTTCTTGATTTTTCTGATGTATTTTGATAAAGTATTATCCTGAATTTGACTATTGTATGAATTCGTACGAATTTGTGTTTATTACGAAAGACGGAAATAAGACACTATTGGATAGCACAGAAAAACTCATTTCCGACTTCAAAGGAAAAGTCTCTACAAAAGATGACTGGGGCAAAAAAAACTTTGCCTATAAAATCAAGGGCCTAACCGAAGGTCATTATCATGTTTGGGAAGTAATGCTAGAACCATCCCAGTTAATTGAAATTAAAAATAAACTTAATCTCAATGAGGAAATTGTGCGTTATCTTATTTTAAAGAAAGATACCAAGTAAAGATTAAAAATTAATAACTTAACCTTATGGCTTCACGATCACTCAACAAAATTGTTCTGATAGGAAATCTCACGAGAGACCCTGAGTTAAAATATACTCCTCAAGGGACAGCAGTTTGTACTTTTGGCATTGCTACAAATCGTGCATGGACAACTAAGAGTGGTGAGACAAAAGAAGATGTCCAATTTCATCGAATTATAGCTTGGCAAAAGCTTGCTGAGCTCTGTTCCAACCTTCTTGCAAAAGGTCGAAAAGTATATGTTGAAGGGCGCATAACATACCGCTCTTTCGAAGGAAAAGATGGTATTCAAAGAAATATAACTGAAATTGTAATCGATGATTTCATTTTGTTTGATGATCGAAGAAGAACAGAGGAAGGAAATGTGGAAGCTACACCAAATCAAGCTCATGCGTCGTCTCCCGAGGATGAAACTTCTATACTAGAGGAGAACGGAAACGATGATGATAAATCGAAAAAAAGCAGTGCTATAAAAACTAAGAAGACTGAAAAAAAAGGATCAGATGAGAAAGCTAGTGATGACATAGATGTCGATCCTGATGATATACCATTTTAATAAGCACCGCTATGACGAACAAAAACAAAGATTATTTTGATACATACAAAACAAAACCGAGCTTTAAAGACTCAGAAACACTGAAAAGATTTCTTACACCTCGGGGAAAAATACTTTCAACTGAAAAAAGTGGCTTAAGTGCCAAGAATCAAAGAAAACTTTCAAAACAAATTAAATATGCGCGATATCTAGGATTACTTCCTTATACTTCCTATCAATCAGAGAAACTGCAACAGAATCTAAAAAAATAAAGTACGGCGATCGCACGAATTGCTACGTTCTTGTATAATGCTTCTATGGAATTCAAAATACAACTCCCAGAGAATTCTAAGCTACTTGTGAAGAAAGGAGCGCATATTTCTATTGGAGATAAGCTCTATACTGTTGAGAACAAAATTGATAGTTCTGTTGGTATAAGCACTTTGCTTGGTATCGACCCATCACATATATTCCAACATATTGAGGTTGTTATTGGTCAAAATGTTACAGTAGGTACCATACTTGCTACTAAGAAAAAAATATTAGGAAAAAAGCTTGTTAAAAGCGAATTGGAAGGTACGCTTAAAAGCGTTAATTCTGAAACTGGCGAATTAATTATTTCTACACAGAAACACGAAGATCAAACTACTAAATCATTTTTTAACGGAAATATTTTTGATTTCGATGCATCAAATCGTTTATTAACTATATCTATCAACAAGGGATTTGAATTTGCTCTGAAAGAGGCTACAGATAACGGTGGTGGTGAATTATCATATGTCGATGAATCAAAGGATGTATTTACTCTATCTGAAGACATAATCAAGGGAAAAATTCTTCTTATTGGGGAATTACAATCTCATCTTGTTTCCAAACTTGAAGCTCTTGATGCACAGGGAATTCTTACAATTAAAGGAACTGTACAAACCGATTTACCTGTTGCAAAAATAAAAATGATAGATGACTTCAAGAAGTTGACTCAAGGCCATTATACCTACATACTATTTTCTGTATACGAAAAGAAAGGAATCGCGTATAATTAACTCTTATGAAACTTTCATTCATAACACATAAACTCTTACTTATTTCACTTGTCATAGCATTATTCGGGGCAGGATACAGGATGGGCGAGTATAGAACACAAAAGGAACTTCGTCAAAAACCAGCTTATAACTACACAGTATCAAATATAGATGAAGGAAATACTCGAAATATTGATTTTGCACTTTTTTGGGAAACATGGAATGCTCTTGAAGAAAACTACGTTGATAAGACGAAGCTTGACCCTAAAGTGCTTTATTACGGAGCGATTAAGGGCATGGTCTCATCATTGGGAGATTCTTATACTTTCTTCTTAACTCCTGAAGAGAATCAGCAGAGTAAAGATGATCTGGGGGGAAAATTCGAAGGTATTGGAGCTGAACTTGGTTTGAAGAATAATCAAATTGTGATTGTAACTCCTCTGAAAAATTCTCCAGCTGAAAAAGCAGGCGTAAGAGCTGGTGATATTATTCTTGAAGTTGATGGCAAGTCTACTGAGGGTTGGACGCTCAATCAGGCTGTATCTGAAATTCGTGGACCAAAAGGTGAACCTGTTTTACTTACACTATTAAGGATTGATGAAGAGATCGAAATTTCAATCAAGCGAGATCAGATTAATATTCCATTTGTCGAACTCGAATTTGAAAAAGATGTTGCCGTTATTGAGCTTACTCGATTTGGAGATAATACTAATAAGTTGTGGGATCAAACTGTTAGTGCCATAAACCAACGCATCAGACAAGGCACAGTCAAAGGAGTTGTTCTTGATATGCGAGGTAATCCAGGAGGATTTCTTGATGGTGCAGTATACATAGCGTCAGAATTTTTACCCCAAGGCAAAATTATAGTAAAACAACAATACGCTAATGACACTAAAGAGGAATATACGGTTGAAAGAAGAGGAAAGCTTCTCGATATTCCACTCGTCGTGCTTATTAATGAGGGATCTGCTTCTGCGTCAGAGATTGTAGCAGGAGCACTTAGAGATCATGAAAGAGCGACACTGGTAGGCCAGAAAACCTTTGGTAAAGGAAGCGTTCAACAAGCTCTAGATCTTAGTGAAGGAGCTGGTGTACATATCACTATCTCTAAGTGGATTTTACCAGATGGTGAATGGATAAATGATAAAGGTATCGAACCAAGTGTAAAAGTAAAAAATACCGTTGAAGATGGTAACACCTTAAGCAGAGAATCAGACATCCAACTTAATCGCGCTATTGAATTGTTACGTAAATAGATACCATATTTAGTTAAACGCTATGAAACGTCTTGTTATTTTACTATTGGTTTTAGTATCGGTTTTGTACTTTGCTACCTCAGAACGGTTTCTTACTATTCCAACATCTCTAAAAAAATATAGTGCCGCTAAAAAAGCACAAAAAGAGGATGCTTCCGTGAAAATCGTTTCCGAGGAATCAGCTATTATTGACGCTATAGATAAAGCATTGCCTTCTGTCGTTACAATTGGAATTAAAAAAACAACAAGGTCCAGCGACGTTTTCGAAATCAATCCTTTTGATCCTCTTTCCCCTCTTAGGCGAACACCGGGTGAGGAAAGAGAAATTGAGCGTAATATCGGAAGCGGGTTTGCAATTGCTTCAAATCTCATCATAACGAATAAACACGTTGTCTCTGATACTGAGGCGGAATATACTATACTTACGAATAATGGTGATACATTCAAGGCGTTAGAAATATCTCGAGATCCACTAAATGACCTTGCAATTGTTAAAGTCGACACGAAAAACTTAAAACCTATCGAACTGAGTGATTCTTCGATATTAAAGCTAGGTCAACGTGTTGTTGCTATTGGTACGCCTCTTGGAGAGTTTACTAATACCGTTACAACAGGCATCGTATCGGGTTTGGGAAGAGGGATCACCGCAGGATCTCCATATGAAGGATTTGTAGAGCGACTTGATAATGTTATACAAACTGACGCAGCAATTAATCCAGGAAATTCAGGAGGGCCGCTTATTAATCTTCAGGGAAAAGTAATTGGTGTAAATACAGCAGTATCGCAATCAAGCGAAAATATAGGTTTTGCTATTCCTGCCAATGTCGTGAGGGAACTTCTTGAAAATTTTAGGTCCTCAGGTGGGAAGATCTCTCGGCCTTTCGTGGGTGTTCGGTATCAAATGATTTCCCGTCAAAATGCGATTCTTAATGAAATTCCTGAAGGAGCGTTTATTGTTGACCTCCTCGAGGGATCTCCTGCTGAAAAAGCAGGTCTACAAGCTGAAGATATCATCATCGAGTTTGATGGAAAAAAAGTAAAAGGAACAGACAACAATACGTTGCAGAAACTTATTGCTCAGAAAAAAGTTGGCGATAAAGTGAATCTAAAAATCTGGAGAGATGGGAAAACGCTTGAAAAAACTCTTTTACTTGAGATCTTTAATACCTCCGGGGAATAAACTACATTCTGCTTCATGCTTAGCTCTGCTATAATACCTTTATATGGTGAAAAATCAAAATTTCCAGACATTAAAAGGATTTCGGGATTTTCTAGGAGAGGAAGCACAAAAACGACAATGGTTGATACAAAAAATTCAAAACACGTTTGAGCGGTTTGGATTTGAGCCATTAGAAAGTCCAGTACTAGAATACGAGGAACTTCTTATGGGAAAATATGGTACTGAAGCCGACAAGCTCATATATCGTTTTGAGGACAAAGGTGGAAGGCGCGTTGCAATGAGATATGATCAAACAGTCCCCGCAGCTCGTATTATCAGTCAATATAAACAGCAACTTATATTCCCATACAAAAAATACCAAATTCAATTAGTGTGGCGTGCTGATAAGCCTCAGAAGGGAAGATATCGAGAGTTCCTTCAATGCGATGCTGATATTGTTGGATCATCTTCGCTTTTTTCTGACGCAGAAATATTAGCAGTATATTTTAACATCTATAAAGATATCGGAGTAAATCTTAAGCTTAAAATTAACGATAGAAAACAACTCATTGACGTTATTAAGCAACAGGGAATAGAAGATGCCATGGTATTTTCTGTGATACAAAGCATAGATAAGATGGATAAAAAGACACCTGAAGACATTACACAAGAGTTACTGAAGAAAGGATTACATGAAAACACCATTAAGGGTTTGTTTGAAAAATTACAGTCCGTCCAACCTACAGAATCATTGCAACGTATTCAAGACGTAGCCATAAAACTTGGAGTTCAAAATGATTGTATCCAGTTCACCCCTACGCTAGCTCGAGGATTAGATTACTATACAGGAATGATTTTTGAGGGCTACATACCAGAATACGAAGGAGGGTCAGTTGGCGGGGGAGGTCGTTATGACAATCTCATTAAAGATCTGGTAGGTGTTGATATGCCAGCTGTGGGTTTTGGACTCGGATTTGATAGAACATTTGAAGCAGCAGATCAACTCGGAAAAATACCATCACGAAAATCTAGTTCAAAAGCATTAGTTACGATCTTCTCTCCTGATTTATTCGAAAAATCATTAGAAATAACTCAGCGTCTTCGAAATAGTAATATTAATGTCGAGTGTTCTCTTGATGATACAATTCAGTTAGATAAACAACTCAAATATGCTGATCGTAAAGGTATACCCTATGTTATAATAATTGGTCCTGAGGAAGCGAAACAGAATAAGCTTATTCTTAAAGATATGAAATCAGGCGAACAGGAAACATTAACAGTTGAAAAGCTCGCAGAAAAGTTAAAAAAGAATTGATTCATTTCTTAAATTTCTCCGCTAAGTGGCGGACTCGACTCTCAAAATGCATCCATGAACATAAACCCAAATATTGCGATTATCGAAGTGAATCCTGGCGTTGGCGGTGATGAGTCTAAAATATGGATGGTTGATTTGATAAATTCTTATATCAAATTCGCCATGAAAAAAGGATATTCTGTAAATAAACTCGATCAAAACATTATTAAAATAAAGGGCGAAGGTGCTTTCGATGTATTTAAAAATGAAACAGGAGTACATCGGGTTCAACGAATACCCTCAACTGAGAGAAGAGGAAGGATTCATACGTCAACTGTAGTTGTTGTTGTTTTGCCTCAAATCAACCAACAAGATGTGCATATTGATAACAATGACGTCGAGTGGAATTTCTTTCGAGCTGGGGGACATGGTGGACAAAATGTCAATAAAGTCTCCACGGCAGTACGCCTAACACACAAACCTACGGGTATAGTGGTTACTTGTTCGCAGGAAAGGACCCAATTGGCCAATAGGCAAATAGCTCTCCAACTTCTTGCCTCAAAACTTCATCAAAGACAAGAGGAAAAAAGGCAGGGATTACGTTATTCGTATGTTGAAGGGGCTGGAACAGGGGAAAGAGCTGAAAAAATCCGAACATATAATTTTCCACAAAATAGAATTACTGATCATAGAACTGGTAAAAGCTACCATAATTTAGCTCAAGTTATTGAACAAGGAAAGTGGGAAAAAATTTTGTTATAATATGTGACCATGAAAACTGATATTCATCCTACATATTTTCAAGAAGCAACAGTTATCTGCTCATGTGGCAACACCTTTAAAACAGGATCAACACGAGAACATATTCGCGTAGAAGTTTGTTTTAAATGTCATCCTCTTTATACTGGAGAAAAGAGATTCCTTGACTCCATGGGACAAGTGGACAGGTTTGAAAAAAAGCAGAAAATTGCAGAAGAATATAAAAAGAAATACGCTAACAAATCACAAAAGAAAGTAGAAAAAGACCAAGATCAACCAAAATCGCTTAAGGATCTTCTTTTGGAGATATAGATAGCGATATTTATGAGCCTTCCAGAATTAAATCAGCTTGGCGTAGTAACCAACGGTGTAGCCGATATTTTATATCCCAACGATATCGAAACTCCTTATAAAGCTCCTCCAATAACATGTTTAGAGTTTTGGACACCAGAAGAACCTGAGGAATGTGCTGCGCACTTAGAGGTACTCCGACGATGCATCTCGGGTTTTGATCCTGGCGATTCACAACATACTGATTTTTTTGATGCACATGCTCATCGTATACGTCAAGGAATTAAAGACGAAACTATTAAAGTACCTGATTTCCTTTTCATTTTTTTTGAAAGAGATTTTCATATGGCATTTCCTAACGGGAAGGATTAATCTAAGACAAATATTCTGTATACTATACGTGTTATGAAATACAGAATGATGATCATTCTATTCTTCATTTTCCTTCTAATTCGAGTACTTTTTATCCGAAACCTGCCTATTTTCAATGATGAATCGATATTCCTCTATTGGGGATCACTATTTGCTCAAAATTTCAAGTATTGGAACCTACCGCTTATCATTGATGGCAAAGAGCCAGGTTACACCATACTTCTAGGATTATTTTTAAAACTTCCTTTTGATGCTTTTTTAATCGGTAGATTTTTAAGTGTTTCATTCGCTGCATTGACCTTCATAATACTTCTAAAAATTTCCCAGACGATGTTTTCAAAAAGATCTCTTCCTCTCATAGCTCTTTTTGCTATCATAAATCCGTTTTTACTGATATTCGACCGGCTCGCACTTGCTGAAAGCCTTATTGCTTTGATTGTAACAGCTTCGTTTTATGCATATATCAAACTTAAAAACAATCCTAATCGAAACCAAGCATTGCTTTTAGGTAGTCTCCTAGGATTAGGGTGGTGGGTAAAATCGACTCTATTTCTTGTTCTTCCTGCGTTGATCTTTGACGCTGTTATTACTATAAAAACAAAGGGGGGCAAGAAGATTACTCTATATTATGTTTTAACGCTCTTTGTTTTTCTTATCTTCGTAGTCTCTCTTACTCTTTATAGAGTAATTAATAGTCTTTCGAATATAACGCTTGAAAAAACTATGTCTTTTCCTGAGATTATTTCTACCCCATTCATGATGTGGATTAATAATCTCACGACAATTATGCAGATTTTCACTGCCTATCTCACTCCTCTGGGGGTGCTATTGTTTTTGATTGGTATCATGTTTGCACTTAAGAACAAACAACACCGATTGCTCATCATGTGGATTCTTATTCCAATAGCAATACTTTGTCTTATTGGAAAAGGAATTACATCGAGATATATGTTCCCAATCATACCTTTAACCACACTCATAATCTATTATGGGTATTCTAAATTAGATTTTTACCGAAAGGTCATATTGATTTTTTTTGCATTCAGCGCATCAATCGTATGTTTATTACTCATTCTATTTCCTTTAGTATTTTATACACACTATCTCCGATTTTTCCCTCAAACTCAAAAAGACTTCTCTCAATACGTCAAAACATGGTCATCGGG
>MFZX01000007.1 GCA_001788095.1 Candidatus Roizmanbacteria bacterium RIFCSPHIGHO2_12_FULL_37_23 | reverse complement strand
AGATTTTTTCAGGAAGCTCTTCTGCTTGAGCTTCTATCATAATTACTTTATCTTCAGTAGAAGATACAACCAGATCGAGCAATGAATACTCTTGGACGTCCTCAGCTGGATTTAATACAAAAATATCATCACCATTATCACGAACATACGCTACACGCATGGTGCTTATTGGCCCGTCCCAAGGAATACCAGATATATGCAAAGCTGCTGAAGTTGTAATCGCGGCAAGGATTTCTGGTGAATTCTCACCATCAACAGAAAGCATTGTACAAACAACTTGAACATCCTTTTTGTACCCTTTGGGGAAAAGCGGTCGTATAGAACGATCGATGAGTCGTCCTTTTAATATGGCGTCATCTGATGGGCGTCCTTCTCTTTTAACCCATCTGGAACCTTTAATTTTCCCTCCTGCATAAAGCTTCTCAACATACTCCACAGATAGTGGAAAATAATCGAGCTCTCTTTCTGAGCCTGAGACAACGGTTGTCAGAACACAGGTATCGCCTATTCGGCCAAAAACGGAAACGGTAGCTTTAGGTGCAAGTTTTCCAATTTCTAAGGTAATCTTCTTGTCTCCAATCATCATTGAACTGCTTTTAGTTTTCTGCATATATATTATTAAGGTGGGATGTTGGAAGTATAAATTCGTATCGCCTCTTACTTATTTATTTCTTCAGTCCTAAACTTTTAATAAGCGCTGCATATCTTTCCTCATCCTTATTATGTAAATAATTGAGTATTCTTCTTCTTTTAGAAATAATTTTTAAAAGACCTCTTCGTGAGTGATTATCTTTTGGATTCTGCTCGAGGTGTTTGGTTAAATTGTAAATCTTTTGTGTTGAAAGAGCAATCTGAACTTCTGGTGAGCCAGTATCACCCTTTTTTGTCGCGAACTGTTCTATAATTTGTCTCTTAGATACTTCGTTCGCATTTTCTTGAGTTTCTTCTTTGAGGGTCTTTTTCTGTCGTTTGGTACTTTTTGTAGTAGTTTTTTTAATCTGCTTAGCAGGTAACTTTGATTCGACTTTACTTAATGCTTTTACAGCAATTTTACCTGCCTTCGCTTTTTTACTAGTTTTTCTAGTTGTAGTCTTTGCTTTTGGCATGTGTGAATTATAATTGAAAAACGATTCTAATGCAAGAGAAGGCTTCAATTATACTGTCTAGTACCCCCTTGACAAAAATTAGCAGATGTTGTAGACTTTTGCTAACTTTTTGCTATGGAAGACTTAACACCTCGACAAATCGAGCTTTTGAAGGCTATTATCAATGAATACACGACTACTGGAGAACCAGTAGGTTCTGATATACTTGATAAAAAATACAATCTTGGTGTATCACCAGCAACTATCAGGAACGAAATGGTTGAACTTGCCAAAAAAAAATATCTTAAAAAAGAATATTTCTCTTCGGGAAGAATTCCAACCGCTATAGCCTTCCGCTTTTACATCAAAAACTTATTAAACGAAAAAGAGCTATCCACAGCAGAGGAAGTTTCATCTAAAAGTGATATTTGGGATTTTAGAAAAGAACTCCACCAACTATTACAGCACGCTACGCATTCACTTGCTCGAAGAACCAACATGCTCGCTGTAGCAACAACAAGTCAAGGTGACGTCTATTATTTCGGAATAAATAATGTGTTGGCAAATAAAGAATTCTGGGATCTTGATCGTGCACGATCATTATTTGAACGATTTGACGAATTCCGTTTCTGGACAAATATACTGGAGGAGTTTGAAAAGCTTGAGGAAGGCTTACTTTTTATGTTTCCAGATGAAAGTGAACCAGAACTTGAAGGCATGGCTTCTGTATTCGGCGAATTTAGTACTCCTGCCCTTAAAGGTGCAATTGGAGTTATAGGGCCACGACGTATGAGATATGAAGTTATTATTCCAAATGTTAGATACTTTACAGAACTCATTGAAAGTGCTATGCAAAAATAAAAAGTATGACGGCGAAAAGAAAAGATGATACTCACAAACTGCAACTAGAACTTGAAGATGCTCGACATAAGCATCTTAGAGCTCTTGCAGATTATCAGAACCTTGAAAAACGTATCAGTCAATTAACTAATGAGGCCAGATCAACAACACAAAGAGACCTTTTAGTACGGTTTCTTGATATAGCTGATCATTTAGAAAAAGCGGAAATGTTTATCCAAGACAAAGGGTTAAAAATGATCAAAGAAGATTTTTTTCGTATTTTTAACGAACTCGGAGTTAAGGAAATGGATTTAGTTGGTAAAATATATGATCCATATCTGGCAGAAGCTGTTGAAGTAATTCAAGGCGATGAAGACAGTGTGGTCAAAGAAGTAGTAAAAAAAGGATATATGATAGGAGACAAAGTACTTAGACCAGCACACGTTAAGGTAACAAAGAAAATAGACATTAATAATTAAGAATTAAAAATTTATAATTACATTACCATGCCAAAAACAGTAGGAATTGACCTTGGAACAACAAACTCAGTAGTAGCAGTTATGGAAGGAGGAAGGCCAAAAGTTATTTCTTCCAAAGAGGGAAGAAACACTATCCCATCAGTAGTTGATCCTGAAAAAAGAATCGTCGGAGATATAGCTAAACGACAATTAATTGTTAAGCCCCAAGAAGTAATATTCTCTGTAAAGAGACTCATGGGTAGAAAATATGACGACACTGTTGTTGACCAAGAAAAGAAATGGCTACCGTACGAAATAGTTAAAGGCAAAAATGATCGTGTTAATATAAAAATCAACGATAAAACTTATACTCCTGAAGAAATTTCTGCAATGATTCTTAAAAAAGCGAAAGAAGATGCAGAAGATTACCTTGGAGATAAAGTTGATAAAGCTGTCATAACAGTTCCAGCTTATTTTGATGATTCTCAAAGAGAAGCCACCAAACAAGCAGGTGAAATAGCCGGCTTGGAAGTATTGCGTATAATCAATGAGCCAACCGCTTCTGCCTTAGCATATGGATTAGATAAAAAGAATTTACACAATATAGCTGTATATGACTTTGGTGGAGGAACATTTGATATAACTATTCTTGAAATTGGGGAAGGTGTCTTTGAAGTTAAAGCAACGCGCGGAGACACACATCTTGGAGGAGACGACTTTGACCAAAAAATTATTGAGTTCTTAGTCGATGAATTTAAAAAAGAGAATGGAATTGATCTTGCAAAAGATCCTCAAGCGCTTCAAAGATTAAAAGAGGCAGCTGAAAAAGCCAAAGTAGAACTGTCGACATCTCTTGAAACAGAAATAAATCTACCGTTTATAACTGTTAAGGACGGAAATCCTCTCCATTTTGTCAAAAAATTATCTCGAGCTAAAATTGAATCACTTACTGAAGACCTGATTAAACGATCATTTGATCCTGTAGAAGAATGTATCAAAGATTCAAAAATCGATCCAAAAGATATCGACGAAGTGATTCTTGTAGGTGGGATGACACGCATGCCAAGAATCCGAGATGAAGTAAAGAAACATTTTGGTAAAGAACCTAATAAATCAGTAAACCCAGACGAAGCAGTTGCTCTTGGAGCAGCAATCCAAGCTGGTATTATCGCTGGAGATGTTAAGGATGTAGTCCTGCTTGACGTTACACCTCTTACTCTTGGTGTGGAAACTCTTGGAGGTGTGTCAACTCCACTCATTGAAAGAAATACCGCTATCCCAACATCTAAATCAGAAGTCTTCTCTACTGCTGCAGATAACCAAACGCAAGTCGATATTCATATATTGCAGGGAGAGCGCTCTTTAGCTAAGGATAATAAATCACTTGGCCGATTCATTCTTGAAGGAATTCCACCTGCTCCACGAGGGATGCCTCAGGTCGAAGTGACATTTGATATTGACGCAAATGGAATTTTGGATGTAACAGCAAAAGATAAGGCCACAGGGAAATCGCAAAGTATTAAAATTACAGGCTCAACAGGTCTTAATAAAGACGAAATCGAAAAAATGAAAGGAGATGCTGAAAAGCATGCAGAATCAGATCAGCAGGAAAAAGAAAGAATTGAAGCTCGCAATAAAGCTGATAGTCTTGTGTATACTGCTGAAAAATCTCTAAAAGATGCTGGAGACAAAGCGCCAAAAGATATAAAAGAAGACGTTGAAAAGAAAATAAAAGACGTGAAAGACTCTCTTGAAAAGGGCTCAAAAGAAGAAATTGAAACAAAGACAAAAGATCTTTCTGATGCCCTGCAAAAAATTGGAGAAATCGCCTACAGGCAACAAGCAGAGAAGGAAAAGTCAGAAAAATCTGATGCATCAGATAAGTCAGATAAGTCTGAAAAATCGAAGAAAAATGAGAAAGATGTTGAGGAAGGAGAAGTTGTTGAATAACACTCTAAACAGGCTATGGCTGAAACATACTACGATATTCTTGGAGTACCAAAAAATGCTTCAGTCCAAGAAATAAAAGCATCTTACCGAAAACTTGCTCTTAAATGGCATCCGGATAAAAATAAAAGTGCTGGAGCTGATGAGAAATTCAAGAAAATAAATAATGCCTACGAGGTTCTTTCTGACAAAAAAAAGAGGGACCTCTATGATCAGCTTGGACATGATTCATATACGCGATATGGGGGCAGAGCAGCAGCTGGAGCAGGGCAAAATCCCTATGGTAATAAGTCTTATCAAAGCGGTCCATTTACATGGACATATACGACTTCAAGTGGTGGTAGTCCGTTTGAAGGGGTCGACTTTGGAGGATTTTCTGATCCCTTTGAGATTTTTGAACAGTTTTTTGGCGGTGGTTTTGGAAGGAATCAACAAAGAAGACCTGCTTATCAAATTTCTATAAGCTTTGAGGATGCGGTTAAGGGTATTGAAAAAAAGATAAACATTGACGGAACGTCTAAAAACATAAAAATACCCGCAGGTGTTGACGATGGGACGCAAATCCGTTTTTCTGATTTTGACCTTATCGTCTCTGTTGTGCCGGATAAAACATTTCGAAGACAAGGACAAGATGTATATCTTAAGGTCGCATTACCTTTAACAAAAGCTATTTTAGGTGGGACTATTGAAGTACCAACAATAGAAAAGAAAAATATTAAAGTTAAAGTGAAGTCCGGGACTCAATCAGGGTCCATGCTGCGTCTTCAAGAGAAAGGAATCCCCTATCCACAATCAAACAGAAAAGGTGATCAATACATCGTTTTTGAAGTGGAAATACCTAAAAATATTTCAAAGAGACAAAAAGAATTATTGGAAGAATTTGAAAAAACGACTTAACGATAATACCTGCTTTTTTGCAACTTCTGTGGCAAATATTTCCTTGTATCATCTGGATATTTCTCGTATCCTTTGCCATATCCTAAATGTTTCATAAGTTTGGTTGGTGCATTTCTGATCTCAAAAGGAATTGGTAGATTTCCATATCTTTTAACATCATCTAAGGCTCTCATGTAAGCGTCATATGATCTACGATCTTTTGATGCTTGAGCTAAGTAAACTGTGCCAGCAGCTAAGTTTTCCTGACATTCTGGATAACCAACAGTTTCACACGCTCTGAAAACTGCATTCGCAACTACAAGAGCGGTTGGCGAAGCAACATCTTCGGATGCAAAAACGACCATTCTTCGGGCAATAAAAAGAGGGTCTTCTCCAGCATCAACCATTCGAGCAAGATAATAGAGTGCCCCATCAACAGCACCTGCTCTCATACATTTTATAAATGCACTTATGGTGTTGTAATGTTCATCACCTGCTCGATCATATAAAAGTGATACTTTCTGCAATGCCTCTTGGACGTCTGAAGATTGAATTGTGAAACCTTTGGATTGATCTTTTCTTGAACTCACAATAAATTCCAAAGCATTAAGCGCTATTCGAGCATCGCCGTTTGACATACGTGCAAGAATTTTCAATGCTGAATTTTCAATCTCAATTTTTAATTCTCCATAACCTTTTTCTTTATTTTTTAATGCTTTTTTAATAATTTTCTTAAGATTTTCTGTAGAAAGTTGCTCTAATACGAATACTCTTGATCGCGATAAGAGGGCTGAGATAACTTCAAAAGAAGGATTTTCAGTTGTTGCACCAATTAAAATAATTGTCCCATCTTCAACATGAGGGAGAAAAGCATCCTGTTGAGCTTTATTAAATCGATGCACTTCGTCAACAAAAAGGATAGTACGTCGCCCGTCTGACTCTAGTCGTTTTTTTGCAACAGCAACAATTTCTCTAACTTGTTTTACGCTTCCTGCAACAGCACTAAACTGAATAAAATAAGATTTCGTAATATATGCAATGAGTCGTGCCAATGTCGTTTTCCCAGATCCCGGGGGACCCCAGAAAATCATAGAAGGAACCTGATCTCTCTCGATAGCTTTACGGAGAATTGTGTCTTTGCCAGTAATTTTTTCCTGACCTACGAATTCGGTCCAATTTGATGGTCTCATCCGCTCTGCGAGAGGAATATGTGCAATGTTGTGATTATCCTTTTCAAAGAGTTCCATATTTGAATAATTATGATTTATTCACATTTCGTGAACGCTTGTACACCATATATTACGACATGTTAGTGTATAATATCAAGTCTATGAAAACATCAGCGGGCAATATAAAAAAAGGTGATTTCACGGCTTTTGATAGTGATATTTATCAAGTTATAAAAATCGAGCATAATTTTAGAGGTAGAGGACAAGCAAACCTGAAATTTAAACTCAAAGGACTTAAAACAGGTAATACTATTGAAAAAACATATGGTCCGGATAATTCAGTTGAATGGATAGACGTAGATACTGTCGAAGTACATTACCTCTATCAAAATGCGGGCATACTTACCTTTATGAATAATCAAACGTACGAACAATATGAATTAAAAGCTGAAGTCATTGGCGACTTTGCTAAGTATTTAAAAGAGGGACAATCAATTTACATCTTACTACATGATGGACAGGCGCTCTCAATACGTCCTCCACATACCGTTAAATTAAAAGTCATTGAAGCGCATGATGCAGTAAAAGGTGATACAGCATCGGGTGCAAAAAAGATTGTCAAACTTGAAACTGGTGTTACCATAAGTGTTCCCTTATTTATCAAAAAAGGAGATATTATCAGCGTGAATCCCGAAACTGGCGAGTATCTTGAAAGAACTTCTTAATCAGCATTAAACAATCTTTTTCTTATGCACTTCAATATAGGAGTCTTTAAGTGCTCTTGAAAGCGATCCTAATCCAAAGAGAACTATGAATAATGTAGTTAAGAAAGAGATTACGGGAATAAATGTGAGAACAGTGATTATTAATAATCCTAGGACAAAACTCCATCCATCATTTACTTTTTTGTTCATTTTTTGTAAAACGAATGATCCCACAAAGTACATAAAAGGCAGTCGTGCGCTATAAAGGAAAATTCCATAGAGCGCTAATATCATAAATCCAATTGGTATACCTACTATTGTTATCATCAACGCAAGAATGATTATAGGCATAAGAAGTAAGATACTCATACCTGTAATAAGAGACTTTAAGGGACGTTTTTGAATGAGTTGGACCGCACGTTTATTGAGATAGGGAAATATATGTACGAAGATTAAACCGATTATCAACGTTGATATAAAGTTTAATATCTTTAGGAAAATGAAAAAGTTTTTTGTAGTATCACTAACATTTTTTTTACTTAGAGGAATAGTGTTTTTATGTAGTTTTCCCTGTATGATTGCTTTCGGTCCAAGTTCAAACTGGCTTGATGTTACGTCTACATTTCCATTAATGATACTTTGTATTGTTGCGTTTCCAGCTCCTAATCTAACATTTCCTTGTATTGGGCCAACGACAATTACATTTCCTCCCCAACCCACAAAATTCCCTATTATCTGTGCTGGTGCATCGATATGAATATCTCCACCCGCAATTGAAAGATTTCGACCAACCGTTCCATTTATAATGACTTGGCCACCTGCAACCCGAACATCGTGTGTGACTTCTCCAGACATAATTACTTGTCCACCTGCAGCTAAAACATCCCCATTTATTTTTCCATTGATGAGTACTTTTTCGCCTACTGCATAAAGATCGCCATTGATAGTTCCTAAAATTTCCACAATTTCTCCATGAGCAAAAAAATCGCCTTCAACTACTTCGTCTTGGTTAAAAATAGTGATGTCTGTTTCTTCAAAGTCTGGAGCATTACGTTCTTGAGCAAAGGAAACTGAGGCTAAGACAAAAATTGAAAAAAAAGAAATAATAGCGATTTTGCGCATATATTAATTGTACATACTATATCGAAGTATGTCAACTCGGCCAAAAAAATAACAACTTGAAAACTCACAAAACGTTTTCTATAATTGTTTGCAACTCTTTATCAAGAGTGTGGGGAGAGACTTGGCTCAATGATCCACCAGCAACCAGCAACAACGCCAGGGTGCTCCGGCCAAGAACGATAAATAATGAAAAAATTCATTGCGGAATCTGTATCTAACCTGCATCCTGATAAAATCTGCGATCAAATTTCAGATTTACTCCTTGACCAATACCTTAAAAAAGATCCTTTCTCTCGCGTCGCAATAGAAACCTCAGGTGGTCATGGATATATAAGTCTTTTCGGAGAAATTACTTCAATACATAACGTGAATGCTCAGAAAATAGTGGGTGATTATTATGAAGCGCTTACAGGTCAAAAAATAAAAGTAATAACATATATCACGCATCAGTCGCCGGAAATCGCTCAAGGTGTTAACACAGGAGGCGCAGGCGATCAGGGTATTATGGTTGGATATGCATGTAACGAAAATGACCAATTTATTCCTCAAGAGATGTATCTTGCGAGAAAATTGTTAAAAGGATTTGATGTCGATGCTAAATCACAAATAACAATTGAAGATGGTCGAGTTTCATCTGTTGTGATATCTGCTCAAGGAAAATCCCGAAAAGAATTAGTTCAACATGTTCTTGATAATGGCATTGATATTGAAAAGAAACATATTTTCGCAAATAATACTGGTTCGTTTAATATCGGTGGTTTTGATGCTGATAGTGGGTGCACAGGCCGAAAAATTGTTGTTGATGCATATGGCCCGAGAGTTCCGGTTGGAGGCGGAGCTTTTTCTGGTAAAGATGCAACAAAGGTTGATAGGTCTGCTGCTTATATGGCTCGCTGGATAGCTCTAAAACTTCTTAAAAAATATGGTGCTCGCGAGGTGCTTGTATATCTAGGTTATGTTATAGGTAAAGCAGAACCAATTATTAAAGCTGCTCTTATTGATGGAAAACAGCATGCATTTAATTATGATTGTAGACCACGAGCGATTATTGAAAAGTTTGATTTGAGAAGTCCAATTTTTCATGCGACAACCAAAAACGGACACACAGGACAAATAGGTATAAATAAGTGGGAAATTATTTGAGTAAGTGCCCAAACTGCA
>MFZX01000006.1 GCA_001788095.1 Candidatus Roizmanbacteria bacterium RIFCSPHIGHO2_12_FULL_37_23 | reverse complement strand
CGACGGAAAAATAATTGGCTCAGCCTCTCTTACAACACGGTGGGTCCCATACAAGTTTTCTGTTAATGTCTCTCCCGGAATACATGAGATAAAGCTTGTATTTTCTAATGTTTACCGCCCGTCAGATCTTTTTCAAACGCTTGATACAAGAGAACTTGCTGCTAACATTAGAGTGATTGAGCTAAAATAATATTGATTAGACAGTTTTTCCCGCAATAACGACAACTGAAAGACCAAAAGGAAGACTTATGAATCGGATAAGTTTACTTTCTATCCAGAGCGGAAAGTAAAATAAGGTATTTAAAATAGGATGAATTGGTTTGACGTCTGATGTTTCATGATGGGAAGGAAACATTCTATCTACAATTCTCATCACAAGCGAAAGAGGAAATAACAACATATTTGCATACGTCGTCTGTTTCACCGCAAAACCCGACTCTAATAAGAGTTTTTCAACCTCGCCTGCACTGTAGCGGTGTTTTGCATGTACTGCCACGTCGTGATAACTGTGCAGCCAATTATAAGCAGGAACGCGAATGACCAGAAGTCCTCCTGGTTTCAAAACCCGACAGAGCTCCTTCAGGGCCTGTCTATCATTTTTTACTTGTTTGTGATAGAGTACGTCGAGACAAACTACGATATCAAACATCTTGGGAGCAAACGGTATACTCTCAACAGTGCCGACGACGACATTTTTAAGCCCCCTTTTTTTGCAGTATTGAATGGCGAGGTCAGAAATATCAAATCCATAGACTTTTCCAAAAGGTTTTAACCATTGCATAGCCCCTCCGGTTCCACACCCTGCATCTAAGATCATATTACCTGATTCATGAGGCAAATATTTTCTAAGAAGCATCTCAGAGATTTTTTGCATACCACGATACCAGAAATGAGTGTCCTCTACCCTATACATAGCATCGTATTCGTTTTGTCTCATAGTTGATCACGATTTAATCGGGATTGACCCCGATTCAACCGGGGTTGACTTTTGGATTTTTTTGAGTATAGTTATGTTCTAATTCAACAATTATACTATGATTCCTCTTCTTGGGTTCTTAATCGTTAACCTTCTGTATTATAGACAAATATGGTTGCAAGTGATTTTTACTGATCCTTTGTGGGTACTCACTGTTCAAGGCGAATCACATATCTATGAATTGGTTGCTGAAAAAGTGAGAGAAAATATCCTTGCAGGAGTTGATCCTTTTTCTTCAATTATGTCAGTCATGTATCCATTAGGTTGGAACTTCGCACCGGACGATGTGGCTCCCATAAATGGATTTTATTTTATCTTTCTTAGACCCTTCTTCTCAATTCATCAATCACTGATGCTTATTTTGGTTCTAAGCGTATTGATTTCGAACATAAGTATGTATGTACTATTAAGAAAGCTTGGACACGGAAAACCAGTTTCTTTTATACTAGGATTGCTTTTCGGATGTACCCCCTTTGTATCGTATAGAATTGGAGGTCATCCTACATATGTAGCGCTTTATCTTTTTGTACTTCCTGCACTATGTTTCCTTTTGCTTATTAAAGAAACGCGATATTGGAGAAAAGTAATATATTCAGTACTACTTGCAGTAACCCTCGTTATAGCACCTCTAACTAATTTATATTTCACCATTATGATAGGTCTGATGATTGGTGTTCTTGGTTTGTTTTCGATTGTATTTGATAGAAAAAAATTGTTTTCACTTCTATATGCTAATCTCAAATATTTAATCGCTTCATTTACAATTGCCTTTATTATTCTAATCCCCTGGCTTAGGAGCGTCTTTGATTGGTATAACGTTAACGGTTATCCTGAGGCCCGTCCAGTGACAGACAGCGTTCTTTTATCAGGTGATATTTTGAATATTATTTGGCCTGCTCGAAACCCATATTATTCACAGTTTGTTAAACCTCTCCAAAACGTATTGAATTTTAATCCATGGTTTGAGACGCTTATGTATATAGGTATAATTATTTTTGCATCTTCTTTGCTCTATGTATTTATTTGGAAAAAACTTCCTTCATTTTTAAAGATTTTGTTTAGTTCGGCAATAGTGTGTTATATTTTTACCCTTGGTCCCCTGCTTAGGGTAGCGGGTCGACTAACTTCAATACCATTACCCTATCAATTACTTTACCAAATCCCATTTATGCAAATGGCCCGTGCCCCAGCTCGTTTTATAGTAATAGTGTTTTTTTTACTGTCAATAATATCTGCTTATGTACTTACTCATACATTTAAAAGATTTAATACATCAAAAAGATTATTTTTTTTCATATTTATTTTACTCGTCTTTTTCATTGACAATACAGTCATTCCCGCTCAGCCAGATACTATTATATTACCTAACAGAATATATACATTTCTTGCTCAATACGATAAAGGTGACCCTCTTCTTGAAATTCCTTTTGTAGTACGTGATGGAATACGGTATTTTGGACATAAGAATAGTGTGTGGACATCACGGACTCATACTCAACATAAGCATTTTGTATTTGGTGTTTACGCTGGACGGGTGCCTGAAGATATTCTGGAGTATTATCAAGTTAATCCTCTTTTGAGTTCTTTCGGGAGACTGGTAGATACCGAAACAAAAAATCATCAAAGAATTGTTGAAGATATTAATACTTCAGACGCGATAAAAACTCTTGACTTTTATAACATACGATTCGCAACGCTCCTGGAACACCAGACTTATTCATTATATGCGCAAAAATTATTAAAGAAATTAGGTTTTCATCAGATTCAATCAGAGAACGCATATACATTATGGGAGAGAAAGTCAAAAAATTTCCGTCTATATGAATATAAATTTGCCGCGGACGATCCACATATTGTTCTCGGTTCTGGGTGGGGAGAAAGAGAGCGAGGTGGCCGTTGGGCCCAGAAGAAAATTGTTCGCTTGTTTCTTCAGAGTCCTGAAAATGCTGAACGTTTAGTATTTCGGGCGCGCTCGCTTGTTGATAATCAAAAGGTTTCAGTTTTTATAGACAGTGCTCATCTTCAGGATGTGACTCTTACAAAGGAGTTAGAGGACGTTATTATAGAGATTCCAAATAGTTTGAATAATAATGTGCATGTTATTCAGTTTAATTTTCCTCATCTAGCAGTTCCTTCTGAAGTAATACCAGGAAACAACGATACGAGACAGCTTGGTGCATTTTTTGAAAACATCAAAATTCAGTAGTTTCGGTTCAATTATTTGATACAATACATGATACTATGAGAACATTTACTTCTTCTGATATTGATCCATCTATAAAAAAACTCATATATCCTGCTGACTACACAGAGGAAGAATTTCTTGATGGAGTTAAATTGATCAATATGAAAAATATACCAGCCGAGGAAGGAGATTTCTCTGAAATACTTAGAATTAAACAGGGCGAGCTTGAGTCATTTAAAGGATTTAAGCTTGCACAAATAAATAGAACGACACTTGTTCCGAGTTCAATTAAGGCATGGCATCTTCATTACAAGCAAGACGAAATTTGGTATGTGAGCCCACAAGACCATTTACTTGCAGGTTTGTGGGATGTACGAAGGAAATCTCGGACTTCAGGTAAAACCATGAGGATAGTCCTTGGAGCAGGAATATCCAGAATGCTTTATATACCGCACGGAATTGCACATGGATCAGCAATTTTTGCAAATAAACCAGTAGAGCTATACGTATTTGTAAATAAACAATTCAAGATTCTTCATCACGATGAAAAAAGAATTCCTTGGGACTCTCTTGGAAAAGAATTTTGGAGACCGAAAAGAGATTGATATCTATGAAGAAGAAAAATAAATTTTCCGTTTCCTTTAATGCGCCTTATCTCCAGATGAAATTATATGAAAAATCACTTCATGATTTAACTTCTAAAATTGTTGAAAGCGGTACTTTTTTATATGGACGCCAAGTTGTAGAGCTCGAGAAAAACCTCTCACGTACATTCAGAAGAGAAGCTTTGACACTTGCTTCCGGTCATGACGCCTTGCTTCTTTCTCTCCAAGCGCTTCGACTTTCCCATAAGGATGAAGTTATATTCCCGGCAAATGTCTATCCAACAGCATTTCCCATATTTCAAAGCGGTGTAAAACCGATTTTGTGTGATGTTGATGCAAGTGGCCAGCTTGATCCCCATGCTGTCGAAAAAGTTTTATCATCTCGAACTAAAGTGATAGTTATTGTACACCTCTACGGATTAGTAGGACAGTTGGATGAAATAATTAGAATAGCTCGCGAACACAAACTAATTCTTATTGAAGACTGTGCACAGGCTTATGGAAGCAAGTTTAATGGAAAATATGTAGGGACATTTGGAGATATTGGGTGCTTTTCATTTTATCCAACCAAAAACATTGGTACCATGGGAGATGGAGGTGCTATCATTACAAAAAATAGAAAATTATATTCGTACATATTTCAGGCAAGACAATATGGAGAATCAAAACGTTATAAAAGCACCTTTGTATCAGGACATAGTCGCCTACCCGAGTTTCAGTCAGGAGTAATTAACGTGATACTAAAAGATTACAAAGAAGTTATGGAAAAAAAATTAGCTGTTTATAATACTTATCTTCGTGAGTTCTCAAAGGCACCCTTTGATAATAATGTTCGTATATTAAGATCACATGTATTATCTTCTCCATCATTACATCTATTTGTTATTGAGGTAAAACAAAGACAAAGATTGATGACATATCTATCTTCGAAAGGTATTGAAGCACATATTCATTACCCATATTCTATACATAGAGTTAAAGCTTTTCATATTGATAAAAAACAAAATTATCCCATGTCTGATAGACTTTCAAAGAATTGTATAAGTCTACCCTTTCATCAATTTCTGACACATTCTCAAATTACATATGTAGTTTCAACTATTGCACAATTTTATGGAAAAACTTAAAAGCCTTACTATTTTTTTTCCATTTTTAAACGATGAAGGGACAGTTGAACGCCAAATATCTTATGCGTATAAGATAGGAAAAAGGATTACCAAGAATTTAGAAGTTATAGCTCTTCATGGTGGTCCTTCTACGGACAATACTATGGGAAGGATCCTGCAGATGAAGGAGATATATCCTGATTTGATTGTGATTGATAAATTTCGCAATACAGAAGGATATGCGGTTATAAAACATGGTTTATTTTCCGCTTCAAAAGATTGGATTTTTTATACTGATGGAGATGCTCAATATCGCTTAGAAAAGGATCTTCCAAAGTTAATTAAAAAACAAAAAGAGACAGGAGTTGATGTTGTTAATGGGTATAAAAAGAGACGTAAGGATTCATTTTGGCGGATTTTCCTAGGAAATATATATGCACATTTCAGTAAAACTTTATTACAATTACCTATACGTGATGTTGATTGTGACTTTCGATTAATTCGTACAGAGTATATTAAGAAGATTCAACTTGAATCCCGAAATGCTTCAATATTGCCTGAACTTATTATAAAACTCCAACTTATTGGTGCTCGATTTGCTGAGATCCCCGTATCACATTATACGCGTGTCTGGGGGAAATCAAATTATACTATAGCTTCCCTAGCAAAAGAAAAAATAATCGGTGATTTTCGTTTATATTTTAGAATGAGAAAATATTGATGACTTTTAGCATATAGAATTCATATTTATCCGCGTTGAAAATTCCATTTCATCAGAAGATACACGTGAACTTTCGGCTTTCTTTACGAAGATTACTATTGCTCCAGTACGTGGAGAAATTTCTCGCAATATGCCTGCCAGGTAAATTTTGATACAAACGAAAGATTAATGTGTTCTGGTTTACTGAGAATAGTTTTCAAAATTTCTAATTCTCTGCCTTCATGCGCGAAGGGATAATTTTTAGGAAAGGTTTCGGCAAGTGAGGAATTTCGGTAAATGAGTGACGGAGTTCCGCAGCGAGCCGCTTCCAAGGGTGGAAGGCCGAATCCCTCATAGAGACTCAGGTATACAAGGGATGAGGCGCCCGAATAAAGTGCTGGTAAATCATGATCTTTAACAAAACCAATAAATATAACTTTTTTTTCTAGCCCGAGCTTTTTAATCAGTGAGAAAATATGTTCATTTTTCCAACCCGCTCTTCCTGCAATAAGAAACAGATAATCCTGATAATCAGGATCCTTAATAAGTTGAGCAAACACCTGAATTGCTGTATCGAGATTTTTCCGTGGTTCAATTGCTCCGACATAAAGTAAGTATTGAGTATTGAGCCCACCCTGAGCGGGCCCGAAGGGTATTGAGTATTTGGTAAGCACGTCTTTGATTTTTCTCTTATCGGTTACCGGATTATATCGTTCATCAATCCCAAGGTATATTACATGAATGCGGTTTTCATCGACGCGCGGATAACAGTTAAGCAAATCCCTTTTGGTATTTTGCGAATCAACAATAATCGTATCTTTATATCTGATTGTACGTGCCAGTTTCCTTTCATGATGAGAGATAACATTAGGTGTATGATAGTGGGGAAATAATTTCCAGGTAAGATCATGAATTGTTGTAATGCCTTTTGTTCTCCGCAACAGCGGTGGTCGTAAATAATCTGAAGAATGAAAAACATCTACCTTTCCCATAAACCACTCAATGGGAAAAATGTGATGGGAATTCCATAAAAATCTTACGGTGCTTGCGGGTAGCTTTAATTCTGTTATCCGGGCTCCTGATCTTTGCAGTTCCTTAAGATAATAAAAATTCAGAGGACGTCGAAAGGATGAATAGAAAAAACGGTACTCATGATCCGGTCCATATTTCAAAAGACTTTTTGCAAGATTAAATGTGTAGGTTGCTACACCTGATCCTGCATATACGAGCATTGAAAGATCAATACCTATTTTCATAGTCCTTGGAAGAATTCGTAGAGAAGCTTAGCTGATTTTTCCCATGTGAATTTTTTTGCTTGATCGATACCTTTTACTGAAAGCTCTTTAGATAGATGATGATCAGTAACAAGCAACTGCATCTTATTTTTAAGATCAAAGAAATCATGAGGATTGACATAAAGCACGGCATGCCCACCAGCCTCAGGCAGAGAAGAGGTGTTTGAACAAATTACTGGTGTACCTTGCGACATACTCTCTAAAACAGGGAGACCAAATCCTTCATAAAGACTTGGGTAGACAACGCAGGTTGCGTTTTGAATGAAATCAATTATTCCTTCATCTTTAACATAATTTAATACAATTACGTTCTTTTCTTCATCCGTCTGATAATTTTCGGTAATGTATTGAGTTATCATGTTTTTGACTCTCCCCCATCCCCGTCCACCAGCCATAACAAGCTTGAAGTCTGATGGAATTTTCCCTTCATCAACAAGATCACAAAATGCTCTAATAAGATAAAGCAGATTCTTCCTGGGCTCGAATGTTCCATAGTATAAAAAATACTTCTTTTTCTCAAGATTAAATTTTTTTGTCGATAGCATTTTTTTAATTCTTTCAAAGGAATCATTTGAGCTCTCGTATATTTTAGTAAAAGACTTATCAAGACCAGGGTAGCATACAATAGTTTTCTTTTCTCTGAACATGGGAGAAAAATTGAAAAGATCCTTTTTTGTACTTTTACTAATACATACGATTCCATCGCAGTAAAGCCGAGCAAAACGCATCTTCCTTCTTTGAAGATCAACAGTTTCGTCCCGATGTAAGTAGGTCATGGCAACCCCAGTGAGGTCGTAAATTGTAATCACGTTTTTATACCCTATCATATTAAAAAATCCTGTATCTGAGTGAAAGACAACTTTAACATGCTTTTTTTTAAACTGTTTATTCAAAAAATTATAATAAACGTGAAAATTAATACGATTTTCAAGCTCATGACTGATTTTAGTTATAGAGAGTAATTTGTTAAATATTTTGAGCACGCTACGTAACACCGGAACGTCCATAATTATGGTGTCGCGGATACTTTCTAAAAGTGATCTTTGTGTAATTGTAGGAATTTTGTTCAAAATCGTTACTTGCGGATGTTCTGCTAGCTTGATAACATCAGGATTTAAAGGATATTTCATTAAATCTCTGTTAAAAGAGAAAAGAACAATGTTTGAATCCTTGTCCTTTTTTAATGAGTATTGAATATATGATTCCAAAAGCCCAATCATATACCTATACACCCCTGATTTATCACCAAAGGTACCAGAGGCCGTGATAAGCGGACTAATCTCAAATGCTACGTTCATACGTTAATTCTAGCAGAAAAAACATAATCGTGTAGAATAAAAGCATGGATATAACAGCCATTATTCCAACATTTAACGGTAAAAAGTTGCTTGATGAGTGCATTAAAAGACTGGACACAGAAATTGTTGTCGTTGATAATGGTTCGACGGACGGAACTGTGGAAATGTTATTGTCGAAATATCCAAAAATTCGTGTTATAAAAAATTCATCAAATCAAGGATTTGCTAAGGCAATTAATCAAGGTGCTCGTCAGGTCCAAAGTAAATATTTACTTATTCTTAACAATGATTGTTTTATACAAAAGGACTCGATAGCGAAGATGCACAATTTTTTGAAACGTCATAAGGATATTGTTGCGACCCAACCTGTAGTTTATTCCAGAGAACGTATCGAGAGCATTGGTTACCAGGTCGATACATGGGTTGGAAAAGTAAACATAGTTACACAGCACCATTCTCAACTCTCAATTCCCAACTCTAAAATTGAAAGATACATCTATGGCCTATCAGCAACATGCTTACTAATCCGAAGAGATATTTTTTTAAAAGTCGGAATGTTTGATGAGTCATTTCATTCATATCTTGAGGATGTTGATTTTTTTATAAGACTCCACAAAAAAGACTATCAATATGGTCCAACACTTGATGCTTCATGTCGACACATACACATGGCTACGAGTTCCAAAATGGGACTATATAAACAAAAGCAAGATCTAAAAAATTGGATAAGAATTATCATCAAAAATTTTCCTCCAAACCATATCATAAAACATTTTCCTACTTTGTTTTTTGAAAGATTACGGAATCTTAATGGGTTATTAAAAGCTGCTATAATAAGACATGTATGACACCTATCGTATTTGATAAGGTTGATAAGGAATATTTTATTCACTATCAAAAAACACTTAAAGAGCTTGCTCAAGCGATCCTCAATAGAGGCAAAATACGAGAAAAAATTCATGCGTTGAAGAATATTTCTTTAACAATTAACAAAGGCGAAACTATTGGTATCATCGGTAGAAACGGAGCAGGAAAATCAACAATGCTCAAACTTATTGCTGGAGTTTCTCAGCCAACTCGAGGTGAATTATCAGTCAATGGTAGGGTCTCCCCTCTTATTGAGCTGGGGTCTGGTTTTCATCCAGAATTGACCGGACGAGAAAATATTTTTCTTAACGGAGTGATCTTAGGACTTACTGAGAAGGAAGTAAAGGATAGTTATAAGGAGATAGTTACTTTTTCAGAATTAAATGATACTTTTATTCATATGCCTGTTAAACAATATTCTTCTGGTATGTTTATGAGATTAGCCTTCTCGGTTGCCATTCACTCAAAACCAGAAATTCTACTTGTAGATGAAATTTTAGCTGTTGGTGATACGAATTTTCAAGAGAAGTGCCTTAGGAAAATGGAAGAATTTAAGAAGAAAGGTATTACTATTATTTTTGTGAGTCACAGCATGCAGATGATTCAGCACTTTTGCCCACGAGTAGTATATTTAAAAAACGGGGAAGTTCAATATGATGGTGAAACAAAAAAAGGAGTAGAACTTTATAGTAAGGAAAGTTAATACAACGCTATGATACCATATTGGCATCTTATAAAACACATCACGACAAGAGAGATTAAAGCCAGATATAAGCAATCTTTTCTTGGTTTGTTTTGGATTATTCTTAATCCCCTTTTCCAGATGCTCATTTTAAGTTTTGTCTTTTCACACGTGGTTAGATTCGAAACGTTAGGAGTTCCTTATTCAGTATTTCTATTTGTTGGACTTCTTCCCTGGATATTCTTTGAAACATCTATTTCTGCGTCAACCAATGCTCTTGTAGAAAATGCTTCTCTTATTAAACAGGTGTATTTTCCCAGAGAAATTCTGATTTTCTCAACAGTTTTTGCTAAAATGTTTGATTTTTTCCTTGCCTCTGCAATATTATTTATTTTTTTGTTTGTTCTTAATATTGACATGAGGGTAATGGTCTTCGTCATTATTCCTATACTTCTTATTCAGTTTCTTTTTACATTTGGATTATCACTGCTCTTATCATCTTTGAATTTGTTTTATCGTGATGTGCAGTTTCTTTTCACCTTAGTTCTAAAGTTGTGGTTCTATGTAACACCAATTATTTATCCGATAGATATTTTTCCAGCAAATCTTAGATGGCTTTTCGCGCTTAATCCAATGGCATATTTCATACAAACGTATAGAGGGATTTTACTTGAACAGCAGCTTCCTCAATTCTCTTCGTTTGTAGGAAATCTCATAGGAACATTAATTCTTTTGTTTATTTCCTACACAATCTTCAAAAAACTTGAATCGAGCTTCGCAGATGCTGTATGAATTTGTAAGCTAACTCTAGACGATAGAGAACCCACCGTTTACTTTTGATATGTGAAGTTTGATGAACGGGAATCCTGTGTCCATTGTGAGAGGGAAATTCCTTTTTTGTCCTTTTCAGATATTATCGCTGTGGATTTTGATGAATCAAACGTTTTCTTAAGATGTGGCTTGCACAGTGACCAGTCGATGTCTGGATCAAGCGGGTAAATTCCTACCTCATTTTGAGGATTGTATTCTCCAGTACAGAAATACTCGATCGTTGTTTCTTCCAGAAACAAATTACCATGAACAAAACCGACTGGTACCCAGATCCATTGACTTGATATATCTGAAGGTGAAGATGGCATATCGTGCGCGATGATTTTACCGAATGTCGGAGATGATTTTCGTATATCCATTACGAAATCAATCATATGTCCTCCTATTGTCCGAACAAGCTTTCCCATGTATGGATCCCATTGAGCGTGTAATCCTCTTATCACGTTTTTCTGAGAATGACTTTCATTTGCCTGTACGAATTCTTCACGTATTGGAATATCAGGTTGTCCTAGAAAGTCGCTCTTTCTAAAGGTTTCAGTAAAATATCCTCTTTCGTCTGCAAAGCGTTCGTAGATTATCACCTTAACTTCAGAAATCTCGAGAGGCTCTACTTTAGTTATCTTCATTAATCAAATTCTAACATAGTATCATATGAGATATGAAACTTGTTTTTATAAACGCAATCATCTTTACTTTTGCTCTGTGCTTCTGGCTAACTTATTCATATATATATCCTCGCAAGAAGATTCCCATTTATTTCATACTTATAGCATGCTCTTTATTTCCCATTGTAAGTATATGGCGAAAAGGTGTTTTTGAGAGTGGAGACTTTTCATTACACGCTCAACTTGCGATGTTATTTTATGAATCATTGAAAGAAGGCGTTCTGGTCCCCAAATGGGCAACTGATTTTTGCGGTTTATATGGTTACCCACATTTTTTTTATTTTTACAAACTGCCATATTATATTACTTCTTTGTTTCACGAAGTGGGTTTAAGTTATATCGCCAGCATGAAACTCTTATTTAGCTCGGCTTATGTTATTTCTGGCCTCTCGATGTATATATTTCTCAGAAACCACTTCAGTAAAACAGCCTCATTTTTGGGAGCGATTCTTTATTTATTTACCCCCTACCAACTGACCGGACTTCACTTTAGGCACGATCTTGGAGAGCTCTTTGGCTATATTTTAATTCCGATTTTATTTCTAGCAACTGATAAACTTCTGAAATATTCAAAGTTACAATATTGGCTCTTTGTACTTATTACATACAGCTCATTAATATTTAGTCATCATATCGCTCCAGTTCTTATTACTCTGCCCCTTATTATATACGCCAGTATTAGTCTCCATTTCAATCCAGGCAATAAGAAAAAAAGGCTATTTTTATTCTTAAGCGCCTTACTTTTGTCAATTCTATTAACCGCTTTTCACTGGGCCCCAATGGTCTTTGAGTCTCATTTAGTTTATCAACACAGAATGGTTGATATAGAATTTGTTCCAACTTGGTGGTATCTCTATTCACCATGGCGATATGGGCTGTTATTTCAAGGAAATAAGGGACAACTGGGGACATTAATTGGATACTCTCATCTTGTTATAGTTTTACTTTCATTCAGGCTTTTGTACGTTGTGGGAGTTGCCAAAAAAAACCGATATTTTTTAAAATTTTTTCTTACTTTGACAGTCCTGGCATTCTTATTGATGCAGCCATTTTCAGAAAAACTATGGCACATTATTCCACTATTTGATAATTTTCAATTTGCGTCACGCCTACTGGCGGTAACCACATTCACAATCCCATTCCTTTCTGCATTGGTGGTTACATATCACCCACGCATCTCCAGACATATAAATAAAAGAATTATTTATATATTTGCTTTGATGAGTGTTGTATATACTATTTTAAATTGGGGAAACAGAGGGATGATTCCAGAGGCAACAGACGCTTCTTTAAGAGGTCAAATTCGGTCGCTATGTGGTCAGCTTTTGATGCCGGCACACAACGACATAGGAAGCTTTCTGACGAAAATAAGCAATCGAGCAGGAGAAGTTGAAGTGATTCGGGGCGACATAGAGATTAAAAACATTCAAAGATCTTCGCATAGTCTTTTGCTAGAAGTTTTGGCACTTGAAAGAGGAGTGATACAGATTAACACTACCTATTTCCTTGGTTGGAATGCTATCGATAATGGTAAGTCTATTAAGAATTTTCATGAGATCAACAAGAATAATAATTTTATTCGTTTAAATATTTCAGAGGGTCATCATCGGATTAAGATCCAATATACCGGGACTGTTATTTCCCGATTAGCAACAGGAGTAAGTATCTTATCGATCTTTCCCGTAGGGATATTGGCTCTATATTTAATTCACTCTCGAAAGCGTATAAAATCATCGGTATAATTGATCGTATCAATCAAATGCTGAAAAAAATCATTTTTATTTTACTTGGTATTGCTCTCATCTATACGCGTTTTATTAATCTTGATTGGGGCAAACCGTATCCATTTCACCCGGATGAGAATAATATGGTGCGAGCTATCGAGCAACTCAATTGCAGAATTCAGTTATCTGATTTTAAGACTCAAGGATTAAAAAACTGTTTAAATCCAAACTTTTTTGCTTATGGGCAACCACCTTTATATTTTGCCTATGCTGTTAGTAAAGTTTCCCGATCGATTGAACCACGAATAGCTCTAAGACTCATATCAGCTCTCTCAAGCATAGCGAATGCTCTTATCTTGCTTAAAATTTTAGCAATAGTGTTCAAGGACGAGCGTAAAAAATTACTAAAACTTTCTCTTCTTATCATCACTTTTTCGCCTTATTTTATCCAGTTTTCTCACTTCGGAACAACAGAATCATTCCTTATGCTTCTTTATTCATTGATTATTCTTTTTTCACTAAAAATGGTATCCAACGATCGTTTTCGAGTATCAAATCTTCTATTATTGTCTATTATTTCAGGACTTGCTATAGCAACAAAACTATCAGCCCTTGCATTTATAGCTGTACCTATAGTAACGCTTTTGGTTAGAAACTATAAGAATCTAAGAAAATTTTTATTTTTCAATTCTTTATTTCTTCTCCTCGCTATATTTTTTGTTTTTGTTTTTTCTCCGCATAATGCAATTTCCTTCAAGGATTTCCTTGGTACTATGGAATATGAAACAGCTGTTGGTAGGGGTTTAACAAAAGTTTTCTACACGCGCCAGTTCGAATTTTCAATTCCTATTCTTTTTCAATTTACTAAAATCTTTCCCTATACTCTTGGTTGGCCAGTACTTGTCATGGCGTTAGTTGGATTTTTTGGACTTTCATGGAAAGATATAAAAATCAATGTGCTTCGAGTTGCTTTTATTACTTTTCTGCTTCCTTCAGCATTTTTATATGCAAAGTGGACTCGGTTTATAAGTCCTATTCTTCCTATTTTTACGCTTTTCGCAATTTTACTATTGGAGAAAATGTGGTTTGCGATACAGAATTCCAAACATTCAATACGAACCATACGATACCTAATACCTAATACCTTATACCTAATACTTATATGCATAACGCTTCTTCCAGGTATAGCTTATATATCTGTTTATAGAACCCCTGATGTTCGTGTGCAGGCGTCTGAATGGATGCATAAAAATATCCCTGACGGATCATATATTCTTTCAGAAACAGCAAATGTCGTAGATATTCCTGTGTATATTCCAAATCCTAGTTTGAAACCACTAAGCTACTCCGTTGCTTCTTTTGATTTTTATGGGCTTGATGAAAATCCTTCTCTAGTGCCGTTGCTGGAAAACCATATCGAGCAAGCGGACTATATTGTAATTCCATCTCGAAGAATATTCGCAGATCATACATGCGAATGGCCTGATGAGGGCATAAAGCAAAAGGTATTAGGTATTAGGTATAAGGTATTAGGTATAAGGTATTTCGCTAATGTATTAAACGGATATACTCCAATAAGATGTGAGAGACTTCAGAGTCTTTATCCTCAAACTTATGAGTACTATCGTAAGCTTTTTTCTAAGGAGCTTGGATTTGAAAAGGTAGCAGAATTTTCTTCATATCCAAAAATTGAATTATTTGGATGGAAGTTTTTGGAATTTCCTGATGAAAAAGCAGAGGAAACATGGACAGTCTTTGATCATCCGGTTATAAGAGTGTATAAGAGAATGGAGAAAAAATATTAATCAATAAGATAGACTCTTCCTATATTTGAATCCCTAAATTTTTCTTGATTATCTGATGGATAACCCTCAGTGAAAATTGACCGGACTGCATGCATAAAATAATAGGCTTGTAATTTCTTAGCATAGAGCTATTTGGCTTGATAAATTAGTCTATTCTAGCATATAATTAGATATGGATAATATACGTAATTTTGCAATCATTGCTCATGTAGATCACGGAAAATCAACATTGGCTGATCGTTTATTAGAGATAACAGGAACAGTTGAAAAGGATAAGCATGAGGAGCAGCTTCTTGATAGAAATCCTATCTCTCGAGAAAGAGGCATTACAATCAAACTCGCACCTGTAAGAATGCAATATGAGACATATATTCTAAATTTGATCGACACTCCTGGACATGTTGATTTTTCTTATGAGGTAGAACGAACATTAGCCTGTGTTGAAGGTGTTATTCTCCTTGTTGATGCCACGCAAGGAATTCAGGCACAAACAATTGCTCATGCCTATAAAGCCCTTGAACAAAATCTTGTGATTATTCCCGTTGTAAATAAAATAGATATGCCTAATGCCCAGATACAACAAACGAAAGATGACATTTGCCGCTTTCTCGGAATCACAGACGAAGAGATATTCGAGATTTCTGCAAAAACAGGTCAGGGAGTAGAGGTGCTTTTGCATAAGGTCATTCATACAGTTCCTCCTCCAACAAGCTCAACAAGCGACCTAAGAGCTTTAATTTTTGACTCATATTACGATCCCTACCAAGGTGTTATTGCATTTGTTCGAGTATTTGATGGAAACATAACATCGCAGTTACATTTGCGATTACATGCGACGCAAAAAAAATTTTATTCTTCAGAAGTTGGCGTATTCCAACCAGAACTCAAAAAGACATCTTCTCTTAACGCTGGGGAAATAGGGTATATTATTACCAAATTTAAAGATATTCATTTTGTACACGTAGGCGATACAGTCTTAGATGAAAACAATCCTGCTGGTCCTATTGAAGGGTACAAAAAGGTAAAACCAATGGTTTTTAGCTCTATGTTTCCAACGAATCCTGATGATTATTTGCAGGTAAAAAAAGCTTTAGAAAAACTTACGCTTAATGATTCAGCTCTCCATTACGAGCAGATTTATAGTAAATCTCTTGGCTCAGGATTTCGTGTTGGTTTTCTTGGACTTCTGCATGCTGATGTTGTGCAGCAACGATTAGAGAGAGAATATAACGCGAATATTATTTTAACTGCTCCTACAGTTGAGTATAAGAAAGATGAACGCGGAAATTTTCTAGAACCAATCACGGAAGTCACAATTGTGACGCCACCTCAATATACCGGCGCTGTAATGAAGCTTTGTGAAGAATCAAGAGGTGTGTTTAAGACCATGGATAATCAATCTCAAGTAATTGTGTCATATGAAATTCCTCTTGCTGAGTTAATATCGCATTTTTTTGATGCACTAAAAACTGTAACATCAGGTTATGCAAGTCTACAGTGGGAATTTAAGGAATATAGATCAGCTGATGTGGGACGTTTAGAAATCATGTTGAACTTAGAACCGATCGAAGAGTTTTCGGAGTACGTTGTGCATGAAAAAGCGTATGAGCGTGCAAGAGAGTTAGTGGACAAGCTCAGAGAACTCATTCCAAAGCAACAATATGAAGTTAAGATTCAGGCAAAGCATAAAGGAAAAATAATCGCGAGCTCCCGAGTTGCACCACTAAGAAAGGATGTCACTGCAAAATTATATGGTGGTGATAGAACAAGAAAAGATAAATTGCTTAAAAAACAAAAAGCAGGAAAAAAGAAAATGAAGCAAGTAGGTTCAGTGGAACTACCGAAAGATGTTTTTTTGAAGCTTTTTAAGCAAGGCTCCTAATGTTATTTTCCTACAATTAAGATTCCAAAAGGTGTAGCTCTCCCTGGCCCTACTTTATAGCCTCCAACCCAAAATGCAGTAGATCCTCCACTATCAAGATTTAGCGCGTATTGAATACCTAAGCCATGCAGGACTCGCGCAACTTCTGCAACTGTAGCATTATGGACGACTCCAATATACACTGTGCTTCCTGAAGTTCCAATAAAACTTCGCGAACCTTTACTGCCGCGTTTTGGCTCACTATCTCCTCCATATACGATATTTCCACCACTCAATAACATAGGCTGACTTGCTATGACTGAATCAACACCAGTATCTCTGCCCCATTCAAGCGATTGACCAACAAATCTGGCAGAATTCCCTGTAAATATGACTGCTGGGACTGTGCTGTAGACATTGTTATCAGAGTTAAAATATACTTTATTTTTATTCATCAACAACGTATCGAACGAATTTGTTTTTCCTGCACAGCTTGGATAGCTTGCAGGGCAAAAATAAGGACCGTTGATACCAGCAATAGCTCCAGATCGAGAAACATAGTCTCCAAGAGCTAAAACGGGGCAATTGTCGCGACAATCTCCATCAGCTGCCGTATCTACGATGACGCGAACACTATTGAGATCTGCAGTAAATATATCAACAAGATAGGATCCGATATCGATCTGAACTTGTTGTCTACGGTATCCTGATCCAGGAGGTGCATTATTCACAGGAACGTTTTTAGGAATAGTAAATGATGCAACAAGCTTGCTCTGTTCATCTTTTATTTTTAGACTCAATACGTTGAGTTCAGCGCTCGCAGATGCATAATTTTTTTCTGAAAGCAATGTAAGAGCTTTTGTAAATCTCTTATCGAGTTCCTCTGTTTTATTCGTTTGTTCTTTTAGTTTAACGAGCTCTTCGTATATAGATACAGCTTTTTCGTATCCATCATGGATATTTTTAATTTCATCTTCAAGCGCTTTATTTTTTTTATACTGATCTTCATTTTGAACAGCAACGAGCTCTTTTTCTTTGTCATCGACTTGTTTTTTTATCATTTCAAGGCTTTCTGACAATTTTTTTTCCTGTGCATTTAGTGAGGTAACATTTTTTTGGGTTTGAGTAAGAAAATATGACAAGGAGACTATGGCAATCAGCAATATTGATCCGACTATTCCAATAAGAAGATTCTTATTATGAAAGGAAATCCAAGGGAACTTCATACTTCAATTTAGTATATCATCTTCTTATAGTTTGAGAAAATTGTTCTGGACTTTCCAGGCGAGAATTAAGTTGTTCATAAGGTAAGCTACATTGAGAGGTCCGATTCCGCCGGGAGTTGGTGTATAAGCGAGTACCTTATTTTTGATACTACTTTCATCGTAGTCCCCTTTCCAGAGTCCATTTTCTCTATGCATTCCAACGCTTACAAGTATAGCGCCTTCCTTCACCATGTCAGGTATAACTACTGTTTGTCCAACTGCCGAAATAATCACATCGGCTTGTTGAATAAATGAACCCGCAGAAGAAGATTGACTGTTAAGATTTATATAATTTATTTTTGCCTTTGCGAGAATTTTACCAATTGGTTCTCCACCTGTCTTTCCTCTGCCTAAAAGAACAACACGTTTGCGCTTGAAACTTCTTTTAAATATAACGAGGTCCTTTTTAAGATCTATTAATATGTCGCTTGCTGTTTTGTGTTCTTTTGGATCGAATATGTGTTTAAATACCGTTAAAACGGCTAATCCAATAGGCTCATCAAATATAGACTTTTTCTTAAAACCTTCGATCTCCTTCTCCATAGGAATATAATCGAGAAGTGTAACTGTTGTTAAAGACGCTGGTAATGGGTGTTGTATTACAACACCTGTTGTTTCGGGATTCTCTGCTACTTCCTTCACTCTGTTGGCAAAATCCTCAAATCGTGGAGTCTTTCTATAAAGAATAAGCTCAAATCGTGCGCCTACCTTGTTAGCTGCTTCTGCTTTATATTTCATAAATGATTCTGTTGCTTGAGCTGGTCTTACTGAAAAAATTACGAGTTTTGGGGGTTTTATTTTCCCCTGTCTTTTTATTGAAGTTACGTCTTTCTTCAAGTATGTGAGAATAGATTGAGCTAGTTTTTTACCATCAACTTTCATATTATAAAAATGTTGCACTCACGACAGCATCGTCTTTCTTATTAAATCGCATGAGAATAACACCTTTCGCTACTCGCGAAAGCTGAGGGATGCTTTTAAGAGAGATTTTGACAACCTGGCCTTTTTTTGAAGTGATTACAAGCATTTCCTTATCATCCTCAACAGTTCCAGAAAAGGCGATAGGTCCGGTTCGTTTATCGATATTTGCTATTTTGACACCTTTTCCTCCCCTATTCTGCACAGGGAAAAGACTTATCTTTGTTTTCTTTCCTATTCCGTTTTCAGTTAGCACCAAGAGGCTCTTTTTTTTATCAGAGGAGTCAACTACATCCATCGAACTCACAGAGTCATTTTTCTGGAGCCTGATTCCAAATACACCTTGACTAGACCTGCCAGTATCTCTCACATTTTCTTCAGGAAAAACGATTGATTTGCCTTGGTGGGTTGCGAGAGTGATATGATGATTTTTATTTGTCATTCGAGACCATAATAATTGATCATCTTTTATGAGTTTGATAGCGATGATTCCACTTAAACGAATATTTTTAAAGGCAACTAAATCGGTCTTTTTTACTGTCCCGAGTTTAGTGCACATAAAAATAAAGTTTTTCTTATCGCTTTCCAGGTCCTTTTCACTATAGGTAAGAATTGACGTTATGCGTTCATCCTGCTCAAGTGCTAAAACATTTATTATTGCTTTACCTTTTGATATGCGCGTTCCCTCAGGGATATCCCATATACGTGTTTGATATACTTTTCCTCTATCTGAAAAGAATAGAATATAGTCGTGCGTTTGAGCAGCAGATATGAGATATACACTATCTTCTTCTTGAGTGTCAAACCCTGAGACACCTTTTCCTCCGCGCTTTTGAACTTTAAACGTATTTCGTGGAACGCTTTTGATATAACCACCCTGTGTGAGTGTAACAATGACTTCCTTATTTTCGATAAGTTGTTCATCGGTGAAGGAACCCGGTCTCTGTTTAAACACTTTGGTTCGGCGGGCATCGCCATATTTTTCTTTTAACTCTATAAGATCTTTGCGTATCACTTTTAAAATTTTAAATACATCGGATATTACTTCCTCAAGTTGTTTAATTCTTTCTCTAAGTGCTTTTAACTCCTCCTCGATTTTTCCTCTTTCAAGGCCCGTAAGCCGCTTTAACTGCATATCAAGAATTGCCTGCGCTTGAATATCACTGAAGTCGAATTTTTTCATTAATTTATCCTTTGCTTCCTGTTCGGTTTGTGACTTTTTTATGATAGAGATAATTTCATCAATATGATCAAGTGCCTTAAGGAGACCTTCTAAAATATGCGCTCGGTGCTTTGCTTTATTTAAATCAAACAAAGACCTATGAGCTATTACTTTTATTCGATGCTTGAGATATTGTTCGAGAATAGTTCTTAACGACACTGTTTGAGGAGTATTATCAACAAGCGCTACCATGTTCACCGGATAGCTCGTTTGAAGCTCTGTATGCTTATAAAGATTATTTAATATCTTTTTATAAACAGCGTCACGCTTGAGTTCAATTACTACTCGAATACCGTCTTTATCAGACTCATCACGTAAATCAGATATTCCAATTATTTTTTTATCTTTTACCAGATCAGCAATTTTTTTAACAAGATTAGCTTTGTTTACTTGATATGGAAGTTCATCTACAATAATTTTATTCCTCCCCCCTCGTGATTCTTCATGTTTTACTGTAGCTCGTACAATTATTTTTCCCTTTCCTGTTGCGAATGCTTTTTGTATTTCATCTATTCCGTAGATATTTGCTCCAGTTGGAAAATCAGGTCCCTGAATATGCTCCATCAGAGCGCTCACGGTAGTAATGAAGGCAATTTTCTGGTTTTTTTTATCATCAATTAATGAGGTATATGAAAATATGCTTCCTGATTCCTCTTGCTCAGGTTGTTTATGGTCTTTTTCTTTAATTTCTTTAATCTCATCAATCATACGAATAACACCGTCAACAACTTCTGATAAATTATGTGGAGGTATTTTTGTCGCCATACCGACTGCTATGCCTTCTGCTCCCATAAGGAGTAGATTTGGGAGTTTTGCAGGCATAAATACCGGTTCTTGCAATGTTCCATCAAAGTTATCTCTCCATAGAACGGTATCTTTATCAATATCGATCATCATCTCCTCAGCAATCGCCGTCATTTTTGCCTCAGTGTATCGCATAGCAGCTGGAGGATCGCCATCTATAGATCCAAAGTTACCTTGTCCGTGAATAAGAGGATATCGCATTGAGAATAACTGCCCCATTCTTACAAGAGCATCATAAACAGCCGTATCTCCGTGTGGATGGTATTTTCCTAGTACTTCTCCAACAACTTTTGCAGACTTTGAGAATTTTGCGCCATGATGTAATCCAAGCTTATACATTGCATAGAGTATTCTACGATGAACTGGTTTTAGCCCATCTTTAACATCAGGTAATGCTCGTGATACAATCACAGACATAGCATAATTAAGATAAGACCTCTTCATCTCTTCAGTAATTGGTGTTTGAATGATACCTTCAATTGGATCTTGCATAACAGGTTTGGGTTATGAATTTATGCAGCTTTCAACGCTTTTTTTATAGCTTCTTCAGCTTTGTTTCTCGGCAAGAAGTCTCGTGTTTTTACCCACTTACCTTCTTCGAGATCTTTGTATCTATCGAAGAAATTTTTAATTTTTGCTTTTACCATTTCAGGTATATCCTTTATATCGTTTGTCTGTGCGTAAAAAGGATCGATTTTACTATGAGGAACAGCTAAAATTTTTGTATCTATACCCGCCTCATCTTCCATTTCAAGCATACCAATTGGTCGGGAAGGAATTACTGTTCCGGCTTGAACGGGATAGGTCGAAATAACTAATACATCAATAGGATCATTATCTTCCGCATGAGTTTGCGGTATAAATCCATAATTAAATGGGTAAAACATTGCACCATGTATGAATCGATCAACAAACATGATTCCTGAATCTTTATCGAGCTCATATTTGACTGATGAACCTTGTGGAATTTCAACGAATACATTAATATCCGTAGGTGGATTGTTTCCTGAACTTAGTTTTTGTATGTTCATGATGTAACTTTTAGAATTTATAATGTTTTTTATTAAATGTCGAGCTCAGCATATTGTGCATGAGATTGAATAAATTTCCTACGCGGAGGAACTTGGTCGCCCATTAATACTGAGAATATTTGATCTGCTTCCTCGGCATCTTCGATCTTTATTTGCTTCATAATTCTGGTCTGTGGGTCCATTGTCGTATTGTAGAGTTGATCAGGATTCATTTCACCAAGCCCTTTGTACCTTTGTAAATCAACTTTTAATTCATCATTAGGTAAGAACTTTTTTAGTAGTTCTTTTTTTTCATCTTCGCTATAAACATAATGTTGTTGTTTCCCCATTGTGATCTTATATAACGGTGGTTGTGCAATATAAAGATGGCCTTTTTCAATAACCTCTTTGAGATGTCTGAAAAAGAATGTAAGTATTAATGTTCTAATATGTTCTCCATCGACATCAGCATCTGTCATAATGACGATTTTATGATATCGCAATTTCGAGTAATCGATACTATCACTTATTCCCATACCAAGCGCGATAACAAGATCTTTGATCTCTTTGAAATTGAGAACTTTATCCAAATAAGCCTTTTCGCTATTGAGAATCTTTCCCCTTAATGGGAGAATTGCTTGAAATCGGCGATCTCTTCCTTGTTTTGCTGATCCTCCTGCAGAATCACCTTCAACAATAAAAATTTCAGATTTTGAAGGGTCTTTTTCTTGACAATCTGCAAGTTTACCTGGTAAAGATGCACCATCTAAAGCACCCTTTCTTAATACTGCATCTTTAGCTGCTTTAGCTGCAAGGCGAGCTTTTTGGGCAAGAAGTACTTTTCCAATAATTTCACGAGCAGTTCGTGGATTTTCCTCAAAAACTTTGTCAAAAAAACGATTAAGCTCCTGTTGTACAATACCTTGAATTTCAGGATTGCCGAGTTTTGTTTTTGTTTGACCCTCAAACTGCAATTCTGATGACGACATTTTTATATATACGACAGCAGTAAGACCTTCTCGAGTGTCATCTCCTCCTAGAGAGCCACCTTCTTTTACAATACCTTCTTTTTTAGCGTATGCATTAACTGAACGGGTTAAGGATGTCTTAAAGCCAGTAAGGTGTGTTCCACCCTCTTTTGTATTGATAACATTTACAAAAGACATAACGTTTTCAGATACACCATCGTTATATTGTAAAGCCACTTCAAGTTCAATATTGTCAACCTGACCCTTAAAATAAAGGGGTTCGTGTAAGGAGCGTTTGTTCTTATTCAGATCTCTAAGAAGCGAAAGTATACCACCATCAAAGTAATAACCAAACATTTTATCTACTCGTTTATCATGGATGGTAAAAAAGACTGAAGGGATAAGATAAGCTCTATCCTTTATTTTTTTTTGTACACCTTTAAATTCGAGGTCAAATCCCTGCTTAAATATACTTTTGTCAGGTAAAAAAGAAATTGCAGTACCTGATGCATACGTAATTCCTAATGTGGATTCCTTTACTTGTTTGAGTGGATACAGTGGGGCGCCTTTTTTATATTCTTGTCTATATACTTTTCCATCGCGCTTTACTTCAGCTATAAGATGATCTGATAAAGCATTAACTACACTTGCTCCAACTCCATGGAGACCTCCTGAAACTTTATATGTTTTACCATCAAATTTACCACCAGCGTGAAGTTTTGTCATGACAAGCTCCAAGGCAGACACATTGTATTTAGCAACTTTGTCTACAGGTATTCCTCGACCATCATCAATAACGGTTATATATCCGTCTTTTCCTAATACAATTAGAATCTGATGAGCGAAGCCTGCAAGCGCCTCATCGATACCGTTGTCGACAATTTCTGAGAGACAGTGATACACACCGTCAATAGACGTCGATCCGATATACATCGCTGGTCGTTTTCTAACTGGCTCTAAACCTTCGAGAACCTTAATAGATTTTGCTGAATAATCAGATGAATTTGAAGCTGAAACCATAGCTTAAAGTATACCTAAATTGAGGCTGAAACGCAAGGTCTTATAGCAATTTCATGGATTAAAATTAGACTTTCTCAAAGGCCTAAGCTATAAATACCAACGAATTCATCATCAAGTGGCTTTTTAAAGATAATCTTTTGCTGCATAATTTTTTCAAGACCTGCAAATTGCACACCTCTCGATACGAACAAAATGTTTAATTGGGATAGTTCTTGAGGGGTGAGTTTTGGAACTGCATTTAGTGGAAGTACACGAATATTTTTATTGCTTCTTAGTAATATAAACATAGCGCTTTCAGGGTTACCGAAGTCTGGCCTCACCAAAACAAGTGTAGGTTTTGATCCTGAGTTTTGTTTGATCCAATTTGCGGCTTCTTGAACTCCGTAGCCCGATGACCATGTTTTGACGTATTGAGAGAAGTCTTTTTGAGTTTGAGGGAAAAATCGGAGATAGTGTGTATAAAATACTAAAGGGTACACAATAAGTAGAAAGCCAATTGCTGATGTGCTGAATACGAAAAGACATCGTATCGTTTTCTTGTACATGCGTAGTATCGAATATCCATAGTACATTATCAGTACAGTTAAGGGAATAATTGGAAACAAATATCGTGACGTTATGCCTTTCCCAATAAGACAAAGCATTGCTATTGGAATAATAATCCATATGATGAGCAATCGGTGTTGTTTGTTCTTAAGTGCAAATATGACACCAATCAAAAACAATATCGCCCCCAGAGGAGTGAGATAAGCAGTGAAAATCTGCACAATCGTTGTGAAATTATTAATCCATGTCATGAATGGGACAGAAATTATCTCAGAAAAAGACATAGTTTTTTCAAGCGTTATATTCGAAAGATTATTAATTACTCGATTAAGAGCAAGAGAGACTACGAAGACAAGAAAAATAAAAAGAGTAAAAAAATGATACATAGCAATCTTTTTTTTCTTTGTTTTTTTGATAGTTTTAACAGCGTCAAAGATCAACGCAGGGAGAACAAGAAATAGAGTCGATTTTACCCACCACCCTATGCCTAAAAGGCTTCCTAAAAGCAATGCTTGATTTCGATTGGGATTGTTTCTGAGTTTGATATATGCATAAAACGAGGCTGTTACAATCAAAGCAATAAGGCTTTCAGCAAGTGCGAGCCGGTCGAATATCAGCAAAAACGGATTTATGATAACAAAAAAGGCTATGAGAGGAAGAGATCTTTTCGAAAACATCGTCTGGGAAATTTTTAGAAGTATTATGAGGGTCAATGCAGCGAATGAAACACTTAAAAATCTACCGATTAAAAAAGCATCAAAAGGAAGTTTTAAAAATAATCCTAGAAGTATGGTGTAACCTGGTTCTTTGCCATCAATAATAAGCGGTAGGTTCCAATAC
>MFZX01000005.1 GCA_001788095.1 Candidatus Roizmanbacteria bacterium RIFCSPHIGHO2_12_FULL_37_23 | reverse complement strand
GTAAAAATATCGTCATTGACTTGTTCAAACATGGGTTATTCAAAGATAATTTTTTTGATGTTATTTGTTGTTTTCAGACATTTGATCATATCCCGAATCCAAACGAATTTTTAAGTGAGTGCTATAAAATACTAAAAAAAGGAGGACATGTACTTTTTATTAATCATGACGTTGAATCCCTTAGCGCCAGAATTCTGAGAGAATCAAGTCCTATTATCGATATTGAACATACATATTTATATAGCAAGAAGACTATGAGAGAAATTTTTTCTAAAAACAAATTTAGAGTACTTACTATTGAAAATGCTTTCAGCATGCACGATCTTTCTCATTGGATATGGCTTTTTCCTTTGCCGGCTGGAATTAAAAAAGTAGTTTTACGTTTGCTAAAGATTACCGGAATAGGTAAGGCGAAAATTAAAATATATCCGGGAAATTTGGTTCTTATTGCACGCGCATGAAAACATTTCAGATAAAATCCTGGTATTTCTATCCGTTGATCGGATTAGCGCTGTTTATGAGCTTAATCCTGGTTCTCTATAAAGGACTAGCATATTTTGGAATTCAAGAAAAGCTGGACTATACAGATAAAACTATTTTTGTCGAATGGATCAGAGTAGCAGTTCACCCAAAACAGTATTTCAAGATTTTCTATAACCTTTCAATTTTCCTGCTTCCTTTGGGAGCATCCGGTATAGGGTATGTCATCTATAAAAAACACACTTCAAAAAATTAAGAAATATCATAAATTTACAGCGATAATTCTCATTTTTATTGTAGTCTTTGACTTTGGATATCTTTTGGAAACGGGAATTTGGGTAAATTATTATCACCACAATTTTATGATTGGCACCATTAACGATCTTCTGCAAGGAAAACATTTGCTTATTGATACCTTTAATCAATATGGACTGTTTTACCCGTTTATTCTTTTTCTGGTTTTTAGAACGGTTCTGCAGTTTTCATATATGAATCTTTATCTAGCTTTTATGATTGGTACCGTGATGTACTTTGCGATTTTGTATTTTTTTATTCTTTTGATCACTAAAAAAAATTTACTTTCACTCGTTGGCCTGCTTGTTTCGATGGGTGTGGTGATGACATTTAATTTTCCTACATTTCCTTTTTCCGAAAACTATGTATGGCCTGGATCTATTCCACTGCGGTATTTTTTTGACGCTTTAGTATTCCTTTTAGTATTAAAAAACAGGAACTTTGCGTCAAGAAAACTTCATTTTCTGACATCAGGAGTTGTGGCCTTTGCAGTATTTTACAATCTAGAAACAGGAATATCCTTGTCGATTGCATACATGTTTCTTTTGTTTACGTATGTGATTACCAAACCTTTACCTCTCATTAAAAAAGTAAGATATTGTCTTGAGTTGTCACTCCCCTTTCTTATTTCAGCGATATCAATTGCCCTATTTTTCTCAATATACACGTATGCACAAACATCATTGATGCCTGATTGGGCATTATTTTGGCGCTTCCCTTTGCTTTACGGCGCCGGCTTATCAAACGCTAATACCCCTGTTGTCGGTTGGCACTTATACCACCTCACCGTTTATTTTTCTGTGGTAACACTTTATATATTTAGGACTCTTTTTCTTAAACAAAGCATCAATTGGAAATGGAGAGTACTTACTGCATATGCCTTTTATGGACTTTTTCTCCTTAATTATTATATGAGCAGAAGCTATAATTCCAACTTAACGCTTGTCAGCATTCCTGTTATTGTATTAACAATAGCTTTTGCTGGAGAGAAATTCACGAATGCAAAAAAAGAAGTAACCTTTACCCGTCTGATTTCAATTGTTATTATTGTTTCTCTAACTATCGGATCTATATATTTTACGATGGGGAGATTGAAGAGGCGAGTTTATGGATTGGAAACATATAAAACTACAAAGAAATATCCTGGGAATCGTGGCTTTATAATGGTGAGTTATTCAGAGCAGGAAGATTTTACAGCCAATGATCTGCTAAAGTCAGTCGCGGAAATAAAAAAACTAACTCCTCATCAAAAGAAAATCCTGTTATTTTCCCGATTTGATGTTTTAATCCTGGTTATGTCCGAAAAAACACATATAATCTCCTATCCTATGCATGAACAAATATATACACTTTCAGAATTGGAATCGATGAAGAAATACCTTCTGCACCTACCTGAAAAACCTGAATATATATTTATTGATACTAAGAACCCTCTTTCCACACCGCCGACATCGTATAATAATGCAAAAGAACTTTTTGAGACGGTAAAGCCATATTATTCATTTTATAAAAAAGTCGGGATACTTGACGTATACAGACTTAAACAATGAGAATTCTAATTACAGGGGCCGGAGGAATGCTTGGCTCATCTCTTTTAAAGAGAATTAAAAAAGAAAAATGGGAGATTTATGCAACAGGAAGAAAAAAAGGACGGGGAATTATTCCCCTTGATATCACGGATTTTCCATCCGTAAAAAAAACACTTTCAAAAATAAAACCCGAAGTAATTATTCACCTTGCCGCACTCACCAATGTTGACTTTGCAGAATTACACCCGGATATCGCCTATCGTATCAATACCGAAGCAGCAAAGCATCTTGCTGAGATTTCGAGGAAAATAAAATCCCTTCTGGTTTTTATAAGCACAGGAGCTGTATTCCCCGGTAATAAACGAAAGCCTTATATAGAGAGCGACATTGTTTCACCTGTTAATATTTATGGAAAATCAAAGTTGCTTGCAGAACAGGCTGTTAGGAAGGTTGATAAGTATCTTATTGTAAGAACAGGTTGGCTTATTGGAGGGAAAAAGAAGGACAAAAAATTTGTTGCACAAATTATGGATATCATTAGCAAGGAACCGAAAGTTCTTCATGTTGTCAGTGATGTTGTTGGATCGCCGACTCTAACGGACGATCTGGCAGATGCCATTGTAACATTGATAAAAAAGGGAGCTACGGGTATATATCATGTAGCCAACGAGGGAACCGGATCGCGTAAAGATATTGCAAAGGTTGTTCTTGAGATCATGGAGAAAAAACATATTAAACTTAAGCCTGTTAAACTAGGTTTTTTTAACGAAGCTGCTCCCCGGCCAAAAATGGAAGCCATCAATTCTTCGCTCGTAAATAAAAAACACGGAATTCAGTTGCCCCACTGGCGGAAGTCCCTCAAAAAATATATACTAGAGCTTCATGGTGAAAAATAACAAAAAAACACATGTTGTTATTGCCGGCGCTGGTGTTGCTGGACTGTCTGCTGCATGGAAACTCTGTGAAGAGGGATATCCCGTCACAGTTCTCGAGAGAGAATCTGAAGTCGGAGGTCTTTCCAAAACGGTTTCATATAAGGGTTTTTTGTTTGACTACTCTGCTCATAGGTTTAATAGCGATAATCCCGAAATTGTCAGTCGATTCAAAAAAATAGTCGGAAAGCGGCTTATCAGACGTCAGAAAAAAGCGCTTATATACCATTGGGGAAAATATGTGATATATCCTCCTCTTGCTCTTGAAATTGTGCGGACCATGCCTCCATGGCTCGTTGTGAGATCCGGAATGGAATTTCTTGCGGTCGCGTTAAAAAGTTTTTTTGTTGCTCCGAAGGGAAAATCTTTTTCTGACTGGACGCGGGCAAGATTTGGTAAAACACTTTCAATGCATTTAAATGAAAAATATGCAGAAAAACTCTGGAAAATGCCTGTTCATAAACTTTCAGGAGATTGGGCATCTACACGGGTTGGTGGTTTTAAACTGAAAGATTTCTTGCTTGGACTATTTTCAAAACTCGGATATCAACGTGCCTATTCCCAGTCGCATCCCGATAGCGACTGGTTTTACTACAGCGATGAAGGCATTGGTCATTTCCCCAAAGGGCTCGTGCGTGAAATCAAAAAACTCGGTGGCGATGTGAGAGTTTCAAGTCCTGTTGTTGGAGTTCAGAAAAAAGCAAAAGGATATACAGTATCTTTCCTTAACAAAAGCTCCATACGCACGATTGCGGCAGACATTGTGATATCGACGATGCCATTAGATCATCTCAGTAACATACTCAAGCCGTCGGTTCCAAGTGATGTTAAAAAAGCGGTTTCTTCTCTTGGATATCTTGCTGTTATTATGGTAAACGTTCTCATTAAAAAAAAGGAAATTAATGATGCGTCGTGGATTTATTATCCCGACGGAGATTTGATTTTTAATTACATTATGGAATTCAGAAACTGGAGCAAGAAAATGGCTAGTCCGGGAAAAACTTCGTTATGTGTAAATATCACCTGCCGCGTTGGCGATGAGACATGGAAAATGAAAGACGCAGATCTTACAAAACGGGTTATTTCTGATCTTGAGAAGGTGCGAATGGTAAAAAAGGACGATGTGTATGACGGATTTGTCGTGAGACTTCCTTATGCATATCCCGTATACGATATTCACTATAAGCGGAAACTGAAGAAAATCCAGGAATATATTTCCGCGCTCCCTGACTTTTATGTAACCGGTCGCACAGGTAACTTTAAGTATATAAATTCAGATAAAGCTATGGAAGATGGAATAGATTTGGCAGAGAAGATTATTCGTACCCAAAAACGTTGATTTCCTTAATAATCCATGGATCAGTGAGCGATGTCTCGTTGAGTATTAAACGGATATACCTTCCCTTTTTCATGTACCCCACAACATCCCAACCGTAATCGCGTCGGACATAATAGGTATAGTCGGGCGCCAGTTTTTCCCACGATTTCATGTCACTTGAGATAAACGTATCAAAGTTTGTCGCGGCGCCCGCCGGATCGTCAACAAATTGCAACCTGCTTATGGTAAGATTTTTTTTCATATCTATGACGATTGAGTCTCCTCTCTTACGCGCTTTCCCAGAGGTCCACGGGCTGTTGTCGTTTGAATCGATGATATTTTGTGCGTGCTCTGTGTTGATCTTCGACCGCACGATCCATCCTTTTCTGTTGAGAGGATAAGGTTTAAGCTTTTGAATAGTCCAGGGAATTATCAGAAGAACAGTTCCAAAAATAATTACAGGTATAAATATCCGGTTAAGTTTCTTTTTATCTAGTAATCCCTCGACAATATACATTCCATATAAAATTCCCACTGGATACCACACCTTAGCATAGTGTGCAGAAAGATTCTTAAGCGTGTAAGGCGCAAAACCAGCAAAAATAATATGACTTGCCAGCCAAATAAAAAAACTCAGTGCAATCCATGCATGTACATGTAATTGTTTGTTATTTTTTAGGTATTTTATTGAAACAGGGAGAAACAAAATGAGTAAAAGAAAGAAGGGAAAAACCGAAACTATGGGTGACGAAAAAGGCTGAACTTGCCTATGGAATATATATGAGTTCGCAAAATATCCAATAATTTTCTCGAGAATGTTTGACAAGTCTGTTTGAAAGGTGAATTTTGTCGTGTTTCTTACAATGTATGGTCCAAGTATATTTCCCGAAACTAACTGATTAATAAAAGCCCATATCCCAGCGCATAGAGTCAAAATTCCTACAGAAATCAAGGCATCATATGGCTTTCTTTCTTTATGTATAAAGAAGTATGCTACTAAAAGAGGAATGAAGAAGACGATGTCTGCTATCCGCGCAAAAAAAGCTAGAGCGTAGAATACTGTTAGTAGGATAACGTTGCGCTTGGAGTAGGACGCAACGAGAAGAATATACAATGATGCGAGGAACAGCGGAGTGGTTACAGATGTTGTCCATGGTGTGACAAAGTCATAGATAAACCGTTGTGTCGCAAGCAGGACAAAAACAGAAAAAATTGCCTTTTGTTTGTCAAAGATTTTTTCTACTAGGAGATAAAGAATGCCTATCGTGCAAAGAAATAATCCTACATTAACAACAAGAAACGGATCACGGGTGAATAGTTTTATAAAAAATGACCCGAGAAGTGGGTAAAGAATTGGATAAAAAAAATTTTCCGCCGAGAGTCTGAACTCTGAAATCGCTCTTGCCTGCTCGTAATATCTCTGCTGATCAGCCCAAATACTATACCACCCCCCGTCAAACATCATTCCCGGCCTGTATATGTCAGCCCAATATGAGTATAAAAAAACGACGAGACCCGAAAGGAGCATCAATAAAAATACTTTATTCTGTTTTATGTGTGCAAACATATGCATAAAAGTGTGTGTTTGGCCATGGATTGAGTCTTTTAGGATAAATATCAATAACTTCAACGTTGAAATACTTCTTTAGAAGAGCTTCGTCCCGTTTTTTATCGCGATAGAGAGCATGATAATTATCCCCTATCATTTGTGAGAATTTGTCGACAACTACATTTTCATCGACTCCTGACTGATGTTTAACAATCAAAGTTCCATCGGATGATAACATGCTCTTACAATTTTTATAGATCTGCAAAGCTTCATCATCATCAAAATAATTGAGAATACCCAGGAGAAGAATTACATCATATTTTTTCCCGTCACTATATGTTAACGCATCGGCCGCTTCGGTCTCAAAGTTAGTTCCAACATTGCAGTATTTTAGAAATTCACCGAATTTATCTGTTGCTTTGATATAAGCGACTTTGTTAGCGAGACGGTTAGCATGGTAGCAGGTGCCAGCTCCGAGATCGAGAAGACGTGTTTTTGGCGTAATGTATTTATTAATTAACCGAAGATCAAACACGTGCATATCGTCATCCCGAAAATGGGTGGAAACTCTGGCATCCTCGATTTTGGTCCGTTTCTTCCAAAACGCATCAACTTTTTTTCGAGTAATCAGCTTTTTCATTTTTTAAATACTTTTAATCCCCATTCGACTGCCCTTTGGTAATCGTCCGGAGTATCAACTTCACGACAATCAACAAAAGCGGCTTTAAACGGAAGCGCATTTTGAACTACGTGATATACATAGGTTCCTGTATTAATAATTCTTTCACTTTTTACCTGTAAAAGACCGGTCCACTCGTATTCCAGTCTTTTGCGGGTAAACTCAGTAATAATTGTGTCTTTACCTCTTTTCTTTGTGTAAACACAGACGGGTTCATCAGAATATGTTTTAATAAGTCCCATGGCTTCGTCCTTTTCCTTTAAAAACTTTTGAAGATCTCGAGGCTTGATTAAAAGATCCCCATCGATTGAAACTACATATCTACGAGCAAATCGCGTTCCTAAATATAAACTATGTAGTGTATTAGTCGTTTGATAGCGGTGATTAAATACAAACGTGACGTTTCTCCTATATTCGAGGACAGTTTTAATAACATTTTCCGCATCGTAGCCCACAACAATTCGAACATCATCAAACTTTTTAAGCTGTTCAAGATGATGAATAATAATAGGCTTACCTGCAATTTTAAGCAGAGCTTTTGTATGTCCAAAACTCAGACGTGAGCCGGATCCGGCAGCGCTTATAACAATCGATTTAAGAGCAGACATAGCTGTTGTGCATCGTAAACTGCATAATCGACCGCATCAAGAATGGCTGGTGCGGGTTTATGAATTTCACCAAACGCAATGCTCAGAGGAGCGTCAACAATCATTTCTAGATCATTAAAGCCTTCTCCAATTGCAACAATTGGGTAATCCACGACAGAATGAATGATTTTTTTGCGTAGTATTTTCTTAATTCCTTTGAGACGGTCCCCGGAGACATCGGCGGTTGATGCTAAATACGGCGCCCCGATCCTCATTAAAAGAGGTTCAATCCAGACATCAAGATTTTGCGTTACGATGTGGCAGCGGTTTCGATTTTCCTTAATAAAAGCGACGACGTGTTTGTTAAGAGGAATATCGAGAATGATTTTTTGCACTTTGGAAACAGGAATTTTTTTGAGCATTTGTACGCGCTTGGTAAAACTTTGGTCAAAAGGGATTTCTCCAGCCATTGTTTTTTTTGTTAATTCTTCCATTTCCCGATACATTCCAAGTTCTCTTGCCAGAATAGGAAGAATTTCTTTGGTGGTTATCGTGCCGTCAAGATCAAACGCAAAGTGATATCGCATCCCCGGAGTTATATGTTAATTAATAATAAATGAAATAGCTTTATCCATATCAAACGGCTTTAATGTTGGCTTACGTGACTTTTCGGGAACTTCTGGCAGCTTAAAGTCTACTATATTTTCGTAAAAGATCAAATCGGGAAAATTTTTCTTTAGCACAGACATTTTATTTCCATAATGTGATCGTTCCGTGATATTAACCGTGGTTTTTCCTGAATAATAACTTTCAGCGATGATTGATGAAAGTCCATTTGTGAGAATGATGTCATGCTGCTGAATAAGTTCAACGGCATTCATTACGGCCGGATACATCCGGACTCCTTTTGCAGTAAAGTAATCTTCGAATTCGTTGCTTCCCTGCCAGAGCGGGAGTTTTACTGAAACGCCCTGTGTAAGTATTGGCGCAAGGACTTCATAGGATTTCTCCATTCCCATTGTGAGATAGAGAATAAAATCAGATAAAAACCAAATGGCTCGCCCGGATTTTGCAGTTAATTTTGCATAGGTTGGAGTCTGATTACTTCTATATTTAATCCATCCCACCTCTTCTGTTTTGACGTATTGCGAGTAGATTGTACTAAATGGTTCACCTGGAGAGAGAAAAAGATCGAGTTGATTAAGATACTGATCCTCGTATTCAATAAATGGTTCAGTAAGATCATGAGGGAAAAAAACTGATTTCAAGGGGTTGATGAGCGAAATAATTTCCATTACGCTGTAAAATTTACTGTCGGTTGGGTAATAATCGGTAAAGCTTTTCTGATCCAATAAAAGATGGGCTGATGTAACAAGAACTACAGGTTCGCCCACGAGTTTCTTGATCATAGACCGCGAATTTTTTATGGTAAGAGCGTCGATTTCTATACATGTTTCTCCTTTCTTAATCAATTCCTCGTAGATTGGATGTAAAACATACTCAGCACCAAATCCATAGAATAAAAAAGTTTTTTTCATGAAATATAGTTTTTGCTGGGAAGCTTATAGGCAATATATGTTTTCCCTACTGATTGCGTATGATTATATTGCGGATCTTTTATATATTTGGTGTTTTTAGATACGATATAGAATCCTTTTAGCTGATTGAATTTTGAGACTTTTTGATCGAACATGTTGTCGATATGTTCGCCGTCAGTATAGATACAAGCGACTTCCACAAAACCGTGCAGATGAAGTTGTTTACGAAGATAATTGTCATTAAAGGCGATCCGGCCGTTATTGTCGGTAATGGCGGGTTCGGGTGATGAAGTAAAGGTTGTGTGGGCGGATACACGAGCAGATAAAATCATAATCTGGTTGGTGTAGGCTCCGAGCCCAGCAAATGCCCGTGGGGCGAGGAGCGTAGTCCATGATGCACATGGCATTAGTACTATGTCGAAATGCGGATGGGACATTTTTGAGAGATCAAGTGGATATACAAACTCTACGTTTCCGTTCTTATTTTTTTCAGAGAGGTGAGAAGTTGCTTCTATGCGTGTCACTTTTGAAGGACCTTTTCTGGCGGCGGCATGTGCGTACAGATTATCGCCGCCGCCAATAACAACAACAGTCTTTCCTTTTAGATCTACCGGAATTCTGTCAAAAAACCCTACAATATCGGCCTGCTCGATTTTTCTGCCTCTAAGCACTTCTGCAATATCATATATTTCTAATGATGCTGCAGGATACTTTTGGTACAAAGGATTCTCAAAAGTATCCATGCCCGAAAGCATAAGATTTCCAGCGGATTGAATCGTTTTGAGTCTTTCCAATTCCTCCTCAACGGTAAATACGCGGTGATTAATTTGGAGTAATAAATCGTGGATTTCTTGTATCCTCAAATCATGAAAAAGTTTCGAGGAGAGTAAATTATAAAAAGGACGAACGAATTTCTTAAATGCTTTTTGCATTAAAGATTGGTGATTTTCCATATAGTTATTCGTATTATATAATACTCTAGCATGAACTACCCCAAGAATCATTGGTTATACTTTTTTTTCGTAACACTCATTCTAACAATTCTCTTCAATTTTAATCTTGTTAAAGATGTAGCTTTTTCAAATCGTTCAACTATACCAATTAACGATGGTGTTGTTACAGAATTTATCACAGAAGCAGAATATCAGAACGTAATACAAGAAAGGAATCCATTTGTCCCGACAAAGCAGATACTTTACCCATTTACAACAGATATTTTCAATCAAGATCCATCTACGACACACATAATTCCATTGTTCTTCTTACGTCCTTTTTTTGATGTTCACCGCATTACAATTACCATTGTACTTTTCAATATCATTCTTGCTAATCTTTTCATGTATATACTGCTAAGGAAAATGGATATAGGATGGCAGCCAGCAGTTATTGCAAGTCTCGTTTTTGGATTCTCCCCTTTTTTATCTTATAGAGTTCTTGGGCATTACACCTATACGGTTCATTATTTTTTCCCACTTCTCATGCTTCTGTTTATCTATTATTTCGAGGAAAAAGAATATAGAAGAAAATTGCTACTTTCTGTCTTGTGGGGAGTTTCATGGGCGTTTCTTTTTTACGCGAATCCCTATTATTTCATCATGGCAGTAATCGCAGTCTTTTTTTTCTTTTTTTATTTTTTGGTACATGAACGAAAAAGTATCGTTCATTTTTTTATGGCACATATGAGGAATCTTACGATCTCGTGCGCAGTGTTTCTTGTGCTACTTTCACCGTGGTTGGCAGCATATAAGAATTATTCAGCAATACAAGCACCGCAAACCTCCCCAAGCATTATACGATCACTCATTCTCTCTGCTGATGTTTTGAGTTTTGTAATGCCAAGTGAATTTAATCCTCTTTATAATGCTATTTTTGATCGTTTTTCCGGCATAAATCCATATCTGAATAATTTGTCACGATTCTTTGAGTATAACTGGAAAAGTTTTGCATACCCCGGAATCATTGTTTTATGGGGTTATTTCATGTTCTTTGTTCGATATAAAAAAGCTTCTAAAAAAACGAGAAAAGCTGTAATGCCTTTTGTGCTCGCTGGACTATTTTTTGCATTACTCTCGTTAGGTCCCCTTTTTAAAATAGTAAATCGATGGTCAATCACACTTCCTGAAGATATCCCACTATATTTTCCATTACCCTTTCTGATGTTTCATTTTTTACCCTTTCTCAAAGACCTTACTGCCCCGGCACGGTTTATTACGGGTTTTGCATTTTTTGGAAGTATACTATCGGCATTTGTTCTTCAAGGGTTTTTCAAACGACTTAAAAAAACTCAAGTAACAACGACTTTTATTATAATTTTCTTTATCTTTTTACTCGATCAAATGTATGTTGTTCCAAATCGACCAGAAAAACAAATTCCTCTTAAGGCATACACGTATCTTGCAAAAAGTGATGAACCTGGGACTGTGCTCGAAGTTCCCTTTACAGTTCGCGACGGATTACAGTATATCGGTGACGTTCATGCAACGCCTATTATGCGAGGATCAATAATTCATAATAGACAGATCATTGGGGGTTATCTTTCCCGTGTTGATACATCGATATTTGATTACTACAAGGGGCTGCCTTTTATTGGTCATACTGCTGCTATTATAGATAAGGGAAACTTTCATTTATATAAAGAACAACCCCAGGAGCCAAACGTGAGTCCATTTACCGTTTCAACTGAGGCCCTGGAAGATGAAATTGATTTTTTGGATATAACGTACATCCTTCTCAAACAACGTGAGGATTATACGCAGCTTATGTTGCAAACCTTGACGAATATAGGATTTTCAAAAATACTTGATGATACGGGCTATACTCTTTATTATCGACCACCGCGAAAAAAAGAATTTACAGCAGTTATTTTTGGTGAAGGAAATGACTATCTTTTCGCCGGAGAAAATTTTGGGCCTCCTGAAAAGGATTTTCGGTGGGCAATGGGGAAATCGGCAACAGTATTTGTAAAAATCACGGACCCAAAAAAAACGTCATTATCATTTGAAATAGCCTCATTCCACCGATCACAAATTATTGATATTTATGTTAATAATAACTTCATCGGCCAAGAAAAAATTAGCGCAAGTCGCTCAAGTTATCATAGAACTGTTAGCAAGTCGCTTAAGGCCGGAATCAATTCCATACAATTTAAATTCTCGCAATCGTTTCAGCCTAAAGATATTTTGTCCAAAAGCGATGATCAGAGAGAACTTGCCGTTA
>MFZX01000004.1 GCA_001788095.1 Candidatus Roizmanbacteria bacterium RIFCSPHIGHO2_12_FULL_37_23 | reverse complement strand
ATATATTCGCTTCCGTTATACTAATGATATGTTCCGGCTATCTAATTTTCTTCGTCATGCAACAACCAAAGATGTCGTAATCAATACTGGCGGAAACTATTTTAATTTTTTATTTGCAGGAATTTATACGTTACTTTTTGTACGAGTATTTACACCTATCGAATTTGGCGTCTTAAGCGTTCTCCTTGTCTTATCGTATCTTCTCGCCAATGTATTGAGTTTTGGCATGCCTGCAGCTATTTACGCCCACATTCCAGAACTACTACCAGATAAAAAGAAAGCAATAGAATTTGCTAAAACAAATTTTCTACTCCTTACATGTTTGTCATTTTCCTCACTTATAGTTTTGTACCTTTTTGTAGACATTATTGACACAAATATATTAAAGCTCGGTGCTCCAAAACACCTTTATGCGCTTGCTTTCCTAGGATCGGCTTTTTATATCTGGCAAAATTATGTACGAGACATTCTTAATGCAGCGCAAAAATTCCTTCATATAAATATCGCTATCAATGTATCAAATATTCTGAAAGTTATTGTTCTGGTTGTCCTTTTTGGATTAGGGAAACTTACCATCGGAGCAACCCTTTTTGTACTTGGTATCTTAGGACCAAGCATCGTCTTTCTCATGGTGCTTTTTGAGCGAAAATGGATTATCACCTCACTTGTCACAACGAGAATCGATTCGCGCAATATTAAGGTTGGTTATACTCTGACGTATTTTATTGCAACGCAATTGTTTAGTCTGGCTACCCGCGTTGATCTTTTTATGGTTTCATACTTTTTATCAAGTATAGAAGTAGGTTATTACAGCCTTTCACAAAGAATAATTCTAGCTGTAGTGACTTCTGCAGACAGCATTACACAAGTTCTATCTCCTCAATTTGCTATAGCTAAAACAAAAAAAGAGGTTATTGCACTTTTTAAGCGCTCTTTTACTTATATGTTATTACCCGCGGGAATGTTTATTGTAGGTATTTTCTTGCCAGAATTTATCTACGATCTTGTTTTTACACCTAATTTTTCAGCAAGTACTCCCATTACCAAACTGCTTAGTTTTGCATACATTCCATTTGGTTTTATAGCAGCTGCTCTTTTGTTTTTCTTGTATACCATCAAAAAACCGGTACACCTTTTGGTGGTCAATGCGCTCTTGCTTGTTATTTTCTTCATAGGTAATTATGTGCTTATTCCGATATATGGCTTATTTACACCTCCTTTAGTTGCTTTAACAGCATTTGTCGTTGTTTCTTTATACATCGCCGTCTTTATATCTCTTGAGCTTAAAAAGCTCTAGGTAGGAACGTGTATAATATAGTAACCGCAAAATAAAATGTCATTTTTTGTAAATTGTCATGCTGAACTCCGATTAAATCGGAGGAACCTTGATTCAGCATCCCAACAATGAGATCCTGAAATAAATTCAGGATGACAAATCAGACAATTTGAATTGCGTTAGCTATAGGTAAAACTATGGGAGAACAATTACAAGCTCGAGCTGAGCTTCTACATCAAGCGCTTGAAGATATCTCTGCAGGGGAAGGAGATATCAGACTCGAGGAATTAACTGATGATGAATTAGCGGAATTGGACATTGCTTTAAGACTTGCGCGATTAGGAGCTCCTTCAGAAGCATTCGTCGCCACTCTAGAGACCGAGATCGTTAGCATGCTTGCCGAACACCCCGATGAGTAGAAAAATCCACATCATAACAAAAGGGTAAAAAAGCGTATTTTCAAAGAGTGCGTGCGTGAATAATCCAATTATTGAAGCCAAAATAAGTGCACGAATGTATGCTTTCTGCCTGAATGTTTGCAGGATTATTAATCTCCATATATTCAAATAACCCAATAAACCAATAATCCCACTCGTTGCTGCCACTACAAGGAGACTATTGGGAAATCCACCGGTTGATAGACTTCCTGCAGCATCTTGCGGTTCAGAGAAACCATACCTTACTCTTGTGTACCTAAGAGTATTGAATCCTACACCAAGTAGGGGATTATCTTTAATAATTACTAAGGCCTTTTTATATTCATCTTGGCGTGCGTTAATAGAGGCAGTACGAAGTAAATTAACTCCTTCGCTTGGAAGATTTTTAGGAATGATGATAAAGATAGTTATAGCAATGATAAAAAAGACTCCAATTTTTTTTATCTGCTGTGAAAGTAAAAAGTATGTGGTACTAGATAACAGAAGCATGATATAACTGCTTCGTGAATACGTTAGAAAAATCGCAAGAAGAGTGCTTGCAATTATTACGAACTGTTCAGCTTTCATTGCGCCTTTAGATTGCGAATATCCTAATGTAAAAAGCAGAAATAGGACCAGCAGTGCTCCTGTGAAATTGGGGTCAAGAAATGTTCCAAAAAGTCGTAAATAATGTTCATCCCATCCGAGGTACACAAATGGACGTAAATCAGAATAGAAAAAATATTGAAGTAATCCTACGATGATAATTACAACACCAATTACGTACATATATTGTATGTATTTTTTAATGAAATTCTTATGAACGAACTGAAAAACAAAAAGGAGTTGAAGGTAAAGTATGAATCGGATGAAGTAACCTAGTGAAACGATAAAATCCTTAAATGGAATGTCCTGAATACGTAACAATAATGAAAGCGCCGCAACCATGAGAAATATCCCAATAGCCTTAAACAGAGACGTGTTATGTATGGTTCGTTTCTTCAAAACGTTATATATAAAAACTACAAAAAGACCCGCAAGTATAAAATCATTAGGGAGCACAGTAATGCCATTATTCAACGGTATTCGAAACAGATTACCAAAAGGAAAAAAAACCAACAGCAGTAATAATAAAAATTCAATCATGATGTTTGAACATAGGAAATGGGTAAATCCCTAAACGGTGCATCACATACTTAAACAAGGTAATGACTGTCATAATGCCATATACCAGTGATTGTGCAAAATCAATCGATGATGCCTCAGCAAAATACCGTACTGGAACGGGAATTTCACCAATGCGGTAACCAGCATGCGTGGCAGCTATAAGAATTTCTTGATCAAAAACAAAATCGTCTGAAAATTTTTCTAATGGTAGTGATTTTAAAACTTTACTCTGATATGCTCTAAAACCAGTGTGATACTCAGCTAGATTAAGTCCGAGAATAATATTCTCAATAAATGTTAAAAAACGATTACCTAGATATTTGTAAAGCGGCATCCCTCCTTCTAGAGCTTCTATACGACTTCTGATTCTATTTCCCAACATGATATGAAGCCAACCGTCTTGCAGAGGTCGAATAAGTTCTTCGGTGAGCGAGCTATCATATTGATAATCAGGATGAATCATGACCACAATATCTGGCTTTAGTTTTAACGCGTGTTTATAACATGTTTTTTGATTTGCACCGTATCCTAAATTTCGATGATGTCGTATGACTTCCAAACCTAATTTTCGTGCAATACTTACCGTTTTATCACTACTTTTGTCATCAACAAGAATGATATGAGCTGAGTCACGAAGCGTCTTTGGTATGTCATGATACGTCTTCTCAATGGTTTTCTCCGCATTATATGCTGGCATCACTATAACAATTTTATTCATATGTTTTTTTGACTGTAACGCTTTCTTCTAATTCGAAGATAGTATATTCGATCTGAGCCTTAGGTACTGGCTCATTACCGCTTAACCAAAGCAAATACTGATAATTTTGAGCATAATTTCCCTCAAATTGATCGAGAGGACCTACTCGTTTCAATGAAAACTTTTTACCGTCTACGTCATTGATAACGGTTTGCACAATGCTGTTTTGCAAAGAGTAGGGGACCGCACTATTTGCTTGTTTTATCTGAGGAATAAAGAACCACTTTTCTGAAAAGTAGAAAAGTAAGTTAGTGACAGCTAACACACCTAACAGAGTAATGGTAATAAGCTTGTATTTTTTCCACAAGTACACCAATGCGAGAGATGCAAACAAAATAGGAAAAGGATATAAAGGAAGATAATAATGATAGGGTGGATTACCATGTAGAAAAATTCCTATATATCCAATCACACTGAGCGCTAAAATAACATGCCACACTTTTTTTTCAGCTGATGATTTTGAGATAAATCTCGATCGGAGAATAAGAAATAACAATAGTGCGCTACCTATTATTATGCTGATGAGTGTAATACCTCGCATAGGAAGAAAGCTGTTAGAAATAAACGTAAAGAGTGATGAAATATTTCCAGATATTATTGTCTGATCTGCTGTATTTTTTGGATAAAGTCCCACAAATCCAAAAATTCTGTATGGTATCCAAAGAACAAGCTGTCTCGTCATACTGAAACCATGGAAAAAATCATATAAAAGCAGTGGAATATTTGGTATGAAAACTCCTAAACATCCTTGTGCATAATTTTTCAGAGAAAAAGAACTCCTATAAAAGTAGAGGACCAAAATCGTCCCAGGAATAAGTATTAAAGGAGAAAAGTGGAAATTAAGCATGATACCAAGAATAATACCTGTCCAAAAAAGGTAGCGGGTATTTTTCGAGATACTGTAAGTCAGAAAAAGAAGATAAAGGTATGACAAGGGGAGAATAAGAGAGAAAAAACGTGCTTGTCGTGTCAAAAACAACCAAGAGGGTGAAACTGCAGCTAAAAAAGAAGAGAAGAATGCAGTTTTTTCATCGAAAAGTTTCTTTACGACATAAAAATTAACACATATTGTCACAATGCCTATTAAGGCGAAAAAATACGATCCAATTATCGGTTCATAACCTCCAAGTGCCAAGATTGGACCAAAAATCCAATAATAAAGAGGGCCAAATGAAAGCCATGTATGCGATGTTGGAGGACCGATTAATGGTATTATTCCGGCACTTATGAAATTTTTAATTGCAAGATAGTTATGTCCCAGCTCACCGTCAAAATATATATTTTCTCTTATTCTAAAAAAGCGCAAAAAAGCGCCTATAATGAGTGGGAATAAGAAGGTGTAATGCTGTTTTATCATCATGCAAACATGTTTGGACGAAATACTCTTAATAAAAGCTTCTCGATATGCAACATAATGAATAAGAATAGTCCCACAGCTAATTTCCCGTGTTTTTTGTAGTAGACCAACATATCTTTATAATATATATCCAATTTCTTCCACCGTAGCTTGTTGGCACTTACAGAGACTATATGCATGACTTTACATTCTCCATAATGCATAATCTTATATCCCATTTTTTGGGACCGTATACAAAGATCATTTTCTGTATAGTACAAACTAAGATCTTCATCGTATCCCTTTAGTTTCTTAAATAGTTCAGAGCGAATCATTAAAAAAGCATCACATGCAACATCAATTTCAAACGTTCTTTTTCTGCTTATGTGTGCAAATCGGAAATCTTTGATCTTTTTCTTATCTGCTATTCGTTTTCCAAAAATACTTAACTCATAAAAATCTATAATAGGCGAGGAGTTGCGAGAACCAGTTTCGACGATTGTACCATCTTCATATAATTCGAGTCCCTCAGCTATTCCAACATCTGCGTGTGTGTCCAAATAATCAACGAGCTGCTTTACTGGATTATCAACAAAGTAGGTGTCTGAATTTAAAATAAGAAAGTATCGTCCTTGAGCTTTCTTAAAGGCCTGATTATTAGCTTTGGAGAAAAAAAGATTAGTATTATTGAGAATCGTTTTAACTTTAAGACCGCGCAGCATATTTCTGGTGCCATCTGTCGATCCATTATCCACAACAATTATTTCATATGATATATCCTGTGTATATTTTTTAATCGAATCGATACATCGTTTAAGCAGGTCCTTCGTATTATATGAAACAATCGAAATTGAGACATCCATAATTAAGTGTCGGTTAACTAGGCTTATCTACTTGTGCTTTGATGACCATCTGATATGCAAACAGGCCTGGAAAAAATCGAGATAATAATAGGCTTATTTTTGGAAATCCACCACCAACTGGATCTATAAGCAATGTTTCAATATTGTATCCAGCATTCGTTACAAGAGTCTGAAATGTTTCAATTGTGTAAAAATGAAGGTGGGTTTTATCTAAAATTCCATACTCCTGATAGTTAAATCTTCCCATAAGCACATGTAGTCGAGTAGACCAATGCGCAATATTAGGTATTGTAATAATGATATGGCCATCTTCCTTCAGAAATTTTCTCCATGTTTTAAGTGCGGTTTCAGGATCATGAAGATGCTCAACTATGGCAGAAGCAAGAATAATATCAAATTTTCCACTGATCTTTTTTAAAGTATCTGGGTTTTCAATATCTCCCTTAATAACTTTTTGGAGTTTTTTTTGGGCGATTTGAGCTTCTTCGTGACCCATCTCAACTCCAACAACTGTGCAGTTTTTCTTTTTCTTAAGATATTCACCCATAAATCCGGTTGCGCAACCGATATCTAAGACATATGATCCACGAGGAATAAGAGAAAGAGATTGTCTATCAATATTAAGAAAATGTCGTGTTTCAGGATCGAAAACAGGATCTTTACCGTATTTTAACATGATAATAATCTAAACCAATATGATTGTCGCTCATATATTCTACTATGTTCACCTTATTTTCGGTAAAAAGTTTTTTATATGGATGCACAAAGGTGTACCTATTGTCAGCCGGATAATTCTGTTCTATGATGATGAAATCTTTTTTCGTAACACGCAAACATTCTTTCATAGCTTTTTGTACATCTTGAGGTGAAACATGCATAAAAACGCCATGAGTAAATACGAAATCAAACTCATTATCATCATATGGTAAGGACCGAATATCGCCAATATGGAGCTGAACTTTGTCGCCAACAAACTTTTTCGCCTTTTGGATCATCACAGGGCTAATATCAATGCCTGTGATCTTTTCTGCTTTAAACCCATTTTTTATAAGAAAACGGATGTTCCTACCAAAACCGCAACCTATTTCCAAGATAGTTTGTGGATGGGACTCTTTAACATGTTGTAATAACCATGCATGTTGAGGGTGAATTTTTTTTTGCCAGGGATCATTCATCAAAGATTCAGCAAACGCGTCCCAAAACCTTTGTGGCTCATAACCACCTTTTATTTTCCACACAATGTTTTTCACGGTTTTTTTAAGCATATTATTTGTACTTTTTGTATAAAAGAGATCCTGATGGAAACTTCTCAACTAGTACATAATCCTCAATCTTTAATGGGGCTTCCTTCTCTATATCTCTCCAACCCAAATCCCATACCGGTAGCCAATGGTAAAGATCAGATGATTCAAGAAATATCCCATCAATCTCAACATATTGATTTGAAACATTATTAACGTCTCCGATATTTTTTGGGAGGGAAACAGATTTTCTTTTCCCATACCAGCCAACACCTCTCCATATATTAGAAGCAATTACAGCTTTTTCATCAAAATGCTTTTGTATGGCAATAAATTCTTCTTCAGAGTAACGATATGCAGTTTGATTTTTTGTTTCATGCACAAAAACTGCAAGTCCAATACTATTAATCAAGATATAAACTATTACAAGACCATAATATATCCGTGTTGTACTTAATGGTTTGATGTATGTTCTAAAATAAAATGTTCCAAAATACCCAATAAAAGGAACGAAAATAGCAAAAAATCGAATTTCAGGGATCATAAAAAAAAGTATTCCAGCTAAGGTAAAAAATGAGACGATCACATACGCCTTAATAAAATTCTCTTTTTTATCACCTTTTTTAAAAACCCATGCAATAAAGAAAACAAGGCTTAAAGGCATTCCAAGCTGCTGAGGAAATGACCAAAAGAAATTCCATGCATTTCTTATCCATTTTATTAAGACTTCAAAAAAATGAGTCTGGATAAAAATTATTGGGTTTATATAAAGAGACTCTGCGTAAGGATAATAGGTAAATGAAGAAGTGCCGACTACTAAAACGATAAAACTCTGAAGACTGAAAAAAGGATTTCCGGTTTTTGAAAAATTATATATCCAATAGGGAAGTACTATAACCAAAAACGACATGATGAGCTTTTGAAGATCTTTTTTCGGGAATTTCCTAAAAAATAACAAGCCAACGATAATAATAATCCATATAAGTGATTCTATACGATTAAGATAGGCTAAACCTGCAATAATTCCTGCGAGGTAATACGCATATTGATGCTGTTTTTTTCTGACAAAGAATAAAAACGTCAGGAAAAAAAATACTGCAGCCGGCTCAGACATACCAAAGATAGCGCCTTCTGCAAGGATTCCATTAGTCATAATCACCAAAGTTGAAACAATAGAAGATGGTATGTCAAATTCTAGGACGCGCCGTGCAAAAATATATACAACAGGTATGAGCAGTATGTAGAAAAAAGACGAAGATAGACTTATTACCCAATCGTAAGTACCAAAAATACTCATCGCTACGCTCATTGCAATACCCATAAAGGGAGATTTATGAAGCACTGGCCAGGGATAATCTAAGAGATTGTTTTCCTGCAGTATTAATAAACCGGGAAGGGGATATGAATTAATTGAAATACCCTTGCCTTCGATAATGTTTCTTCCAATTTGAGCAAATTCAAATCCATCGTCAAAGTATATGTGTGTACGTAAATTCCAGTACAATCCTGTAAGTAAAAGCGTACATACGAAGACGAGAACTAAGAGTATATATTTCTCACGTAAACGATGTAAGCTAGTCATAAGAAACCATTGATAAAAGTTTTTTAAAGCGATGGCTATACGTGTGTTCCTTAAGAGTTCTTCTATAGCCATTTTGAGCAATCGTTTTTCGTTCCTTATCATGTAGTAAAAAATAATGAATTTTCTTTTTAAGATCTCTTACGTTATCAAATTTAACATATTCTTTCCCTTGTGTGAAAAAATCTGGGTCTATAGTGTCAGCTAGTTGAAAGGCGCCACAAGCAGGAATTTCAAATGTTCTCATATTACCTCCGTGGGTCATATCGTTGGGTTGAAAATTCAAGACTATCTTTGCTGCATTGTATATTTTGACCATTTTTTTATCATGTGCTTGTCCTTGATGTAGAGTATGCAATGTTGGACTTAAAGATTGTCCAGATAATATCTTTCCCCATATCTTTATGTCAAATCCAGTAAGCTGACTGAGAATATCTTGACGCCCGGATGTTAACGTTCCGATAAAACACACATCACATTCATACAGATGAAGATCCCGAGAGATTGCATTCATCTTTTTATGTAGTGACTTATCAGCAGCGGAAATAGGTAAAACAATTACCTTTTTACACCCCATATGCTCCCAGTTTTTTTTATATGCTCTGTCATTGGTCGCTACGATATCCACGATCTTATCCTTAATCATGAGTTTCTCTGATAGGGTAGAGGACATAAGAGGATTGACTCCTGATAGAAAAATAACGGGGCATTTATATTTTTTTTTAATGAGCTCGATCGTTGAAGGAAATATTGATGAAGTTCCTCCTGAGATAATGATAACGTTGGGTTTGGTTTTACCAGCTTTACGGATTAATCGTATATTCTTGATATGATTGTGTGGAAGTACAAAATATAGATAATCAGAAAGCCGTTTAAGTCTATGATATAGAATTGGAAAATTCTTTTGTACTATATTCCTCGTTATTTCATATACTTTTTGAGGAAAAATGACCGTATCTGTGTAACGATACACTTCGACATTGTGACCAAGCTCTATAAGCGCGTTATACCAACTTTGCTGACCTTGTCCAATAACAAATGGCTCATTGCCTTTTTGAACAAAATAGGCCATATAATCATGAATCGGGGCAAGGAGCAATATGTTCATATCTTTTTATAAACTCTCAGCGTTTTTACAACAACAATTCCATATATTATAACGAGGATAAATTGCG
>MFZX01000003.1 GCA_001788095.1 Candidatus Roizmanbacteria bacterium RIFCSPHIGHO2_12_FULL_37_23 | reverse complement strand
AAAATAAGAAATACGAGATATATTTCAAGAAATTTTAATGCTGTATAACCAGCAAGTAGCGGGTATTGTGAACTTAAAATATTAGTTACTGTCAGAAGTCCGAGAAAGACAAGAAAGTGTTTATTTTTGTATAAGTCTTTTCTAATTTTTCTCCAAAAGAGAACAATAAGTACTATTGCAAGAAGATCAGTTGCATATAAGACGAGACTGAGGTAGTCGACGCGCACCCCATCGACATACGAAAAATTGAGAAAAAAATGTTTCCCAAACTGGGTAGGGAGAAGAAAAACGAAGAGGAACAAGACGGTGTGTTTTAGAAACGTCATACTCGAGTATAATTGTATCAATATTTATGAATATCACAATCGTAGGTCACGTTTGTATCGATCATAATGAGTCAGAAAATTCTTCCTATTCTACGGCAGGGAGTCCGGCAGTTTTTATGAACAGAATTTTCAAGCAATTACCAGACTGTTTTGTAAGTATAATTGCCCCTTATGGAAAAGATTTTCTTCAATATTCGCACGGTCTTAATCTCTTTCCTAAAAATCCAACATCAGACGTAACACTGGTGTATGAAAATATTTCAACAAGGAATGTTCGTACCCAAAAAGCACATAATACTATTCAAGCAGTACCTCCTCAACTAGATGTAGAAATGCAAAAAATTTTACAAAACTCGGACGTTATTTTAATAAGTCCTCAGAGCCCTGCATTTTCTTCGGAATATCTTAAACAGGCTTTTGCTTATACATCTGAAAAATCTATAAAAATTCTTTCTCCCCAGGGATATTTCAGGAATTTTGATAGGGAAGATAATGTAGTTGTAAGGGAGTTTGTTGAAGCGGATGAGATTTTACCTCTGATAGATGTGATGATTGTTTCAATTGAAGATCATTCGAATATTATGAATCTTGCTAAAAAATGGCAAGAATATGGAACAATTATTATTGTTACACAAGGGGAAAAGGGATCGATGGCTATAGATAAAGGGGAGGAAGTGTGGGCGCAAGCAGATCCAGTACCAAAGGAAAAAATTATTGACTCAGTAGGGTCAGGAGATATCTTTAGTGCAGCTTTTGCGTATGATCATTTTTTGTACAAAGATCTAAAAAAAGCGCTTGATTTTGCTAATAACATAGCTCGTCAATGTCTGTTTTTTACTCCGGACGAGATAAAGATAAAACTCGATTAGGGAGTGGACCTCCTTAAACTTTTCTACTTCAACCTTCGATGTTGGTTTGTACTTCAACCTCTGTACCTGAGCTCATTTTTTTCCTGGAACTTGACTTTTCTAGCTACCCCGCTTACGATATAAATATGCCTGAAGAAGATGATGCTATTGCTACAGCTGCAGCAGCTCAAGAATTAGCAGAAAATGTACCTAATGCAACAGGCGAACGAGAAACCGCCGAATTTCGTAGAGAAGCAACAATGCGAGAGACAATGCAAAAACTTGAAGCCGCGCGCGATAGACTCGGTCCTTATTGTATCTCTGTTGGGGAAGATGCTCATGAGGGTTGGGGAGATATGAGAAAAATTGTTTTACTCGCAGAGCCAACTACGGTGAAAGAAGGTGAAGGTGAAAGTGCCAGGCAATATGAAGTATGGACAACAGTTTCTCCTAATGGTTTTTATGGGCTTAGACTCCGTAGTCCTGGAGAAGGTGAGACTCTACCAGCACACATACAAGCTCGACTGGATGGTATGCATAAATATGTCACGCATGCACAACGTTATCTTGATGGCGTAGATCAAGAAGGAGGAGGACTAATTACGAAATCACATATTAGTTTTTTTCATCCCAAGTACGAAGGTGATCGTAACCCAAACGCTCCAATGGAGTCAAACGCTTTTTATTTGGATAGAGATGAAGTAGTGAAAGATATGAGTCAAGAAGCAGTCCTTGCTGCTATTCAAGCTAATATTGATCATGCTGCCGCCCCGCTTCTTGCAGCTCGTGATGCAGCTGATCGGGCAAGTGATACCGCTGGTGCAGTAAATGATACGCTTGAAGCCGGCCTCGCTAATCTCCCAGAACCACCAAGCATAGAACCGTAAATATTTGATTACTTCATGCTCTGTCATTGAGTTATCGAAGATAATATTAAGTTAGCGCTGTAGTGTAAGCATCGTAAATTCTTCCATACCGTTTTGAAAAAGCGGAGAAGCTCTTTCAGCCAACTCTCTTTCGCGAGGAAGCATAGTTCCCACTAATTCATTTCTTGTTAAGTGATCCAGAGAAAGAACGGTTCCTGGAAAGCTACTCCATTGTGTTTCGAGAACATGCGTTAAACTTTCGTCGTCGGTGTTTCCGCCTAGAGTCATCCATGGGAAAAAAACAGCTCGCCCTCCAGGTTTGAGTGACGAGTGAACGTCTTCACCGAATCGTAATACAGACTCTTTTGATATTTGATGTGGATCAAAGTAAAACGGTATTCCTTCGATTGAATACGCCAAGTCAATCGTTTCAGCTCCAAAAGGCCACGCGAGAGCGTTTCCCACTACATGATCCCGTAAAGCAGATGCTCTTTGAAAAAGTACTGTATCCTGATAATCTTGGGGAAAGCTTCTCAATGCTTCTGCTTTAAGATTTTGGGGATGGTCTCTGTCAAGACTTACAGCCAAATAGCGCCTCATATGAGGTGCAAGAGTTGAAGCAAAATATCTAGAGAGGTGAGAAAACATTACTTCTGTTTCGGCCTCGCCAATAAGAGCGACTAACGATTCGTGTGCGCTCTTATCTGGTGCTTCACCTACAATAATTTCCCATCTTCCAGCTCCTTTTCTATCTTCTCTTTCCCATCGAAGTGAAAATGTTCGTTGAGGAGTTTTCAATTTTTCAGAAAGACTATGATATGCAACACGCTCTCTTTCTGCGACAGAGAGTCCCGAAAGGTTACCTGAATGAGATGTAAGTTCTTCAAAAAGAGCTCCGACCATGTGACGACGTCCGGGTGAGTGCTTAGGTCCAAATAAAGTCCTAAGTCTTAACAATTCATCTAATGATAAGTCTTTTAAAAAGGCAAAGGGTGAAGTATCGTGGTGTTTGCGTACAGGAGTATTAATGCTATTAACGACATTTTTTACCGCCGCTTCTGCTGTACTAAGTAAATACTTTTCGTGCATGTCTCTTACGATTTGAGTAAACCAAGGAAAAGCTGATCCTATATCAACAACCGTAACGCTACCTGTTCTACCTTCAAGCTCGGTTAGATGAGTATTTAGTAAAATCCTCGCCGTTTTTCCCCATGCATAAGCTAAACCATGTTCACCGGTTTCCCCAGACGTTAAAGGATGAGAGTGTTCAGGCATGCTTAATATTAATGTTTATACGAAGCCCTATAAGGAAAATAATGGTAGTGTGGAGATGCCGGGAGTTGAACCCGGGTCCGCAAAGGCTACTTTTAAAAACGTTTAGCTAGAGATAGTCCGTCACTGCAAGCAGTGTCGAGACAAAGCTCCGGTGGTTGTTATCAGTCGTACAGCTCACCGAACAACCTGTACAACCTATCCCGATTGGTTAACCCCTTACCCCGCTTGAATCAGGAGAAAGCGAGGCAGAGTGAGCTTAGGCGTAAAGAGGTTGGTAAGCCAGAGCCTCTCTGCTGCCGAAAGCGTCAGCAAGTGTGTTTCTTGCGTTTAGGTTTTCTATTTGCGGATAGATCCGCTCTAGCCGTTTATAAAAGTGCAATCTCTGCGTCGAATCCAAGTCATCCCCTTTAGAGTTTCTTAACGAGTTTGACGAGTTTAGAAACTCTTAAGTCTCGCCGAAGCCCGCTTGGTAGTAGGGCGTAGGCGGACACGTCACTTTTTCAAATATTCCTTTACTTCTTTCTGCATTCGACGTTTTTCTGATGTATCTTTTTCGACTTTTTTGCGCTCCCAGAGTTTTTTACCTCTACCGAGTGCAATACCGAGCTTAATTAAGCTCCCTTTATTATAACACGAGACTGGCACAATGGTCAAGTTAGGCTTTTGTGACAACTTGCTTTGAAGTTTTAATATTTCTTTTTTATGCAAAAGAAGCTTCCTGGTGCGCTTCGAATCGTAATTTTCCAAATCCGCATATTCATATATGGGGATATTTGCATTTATGAGGTGAATCTCATTTCCAACAATTTTGACAAAGGAACCATCAAGTTTTATGCCACGGGTACGAATGGCCTTTACTTCAGGGCCAGTTAGGGTAATACCTGCTTCGTATGTGTCCAGGATCTCAAATTCTCTCCGGACGTTTTTATTAAGGACTTTCACAATAACCTATTGTAGCATAGAAATAAACACGGGTTGGGAGGTTGGAGTACAAACCAACATCGAAGGTTGGTTTGTACTCCAACCTAGGGGGCAACCTACTAAGAGGACGTTATAGCAATGCGTTTACCTGAGTTTTTTCTCAGTTTATACAAAAAGTATTCTTTATCAATTTCCCATTTTGAAACTACTTCTGATTCTCCAAACGAAGTATATTTCCACATCTTGAGGCTAGTAACCAGCTCATTTTTTTAACAATAAAATAGAGATCATTGATATTGCCGTAATTATCATAATGTTCTGGCGAGATCGGTCATTCAATACATGCGTAAAAAGGTGCCGAGGAGGAGGATAAAAATCATGATAACGATATTCTTTTGAATTTTCATGCAAATATATCTTTTCCTATTATAATAGAATATGTCTTTCATTAAGAAACATCCTCTTTTCGTCTTATTTTTTCTTGGATTTATCTTAAGAATCTCCCTTCTTTTTATAGATTATAGTTTTGATGTAAATAACCATATTTCTTGGGCACAGGATGTTTTTCATAGAGGACTTAGAGGTTTTTATGAAACACCTTCAAAAGAAGTATACGCGACCATATATCCCAACTATCCGCCAGCATCTATTCTTATTTTTTATATTGCATATACCTTACAAGATATTATTTTTAATATAGCGTGGACGCTCAATGTCCATATTCCACTTTTTCCATCTACTATTATTCCATTTCTTAAACAAAGAATGTTTCTTGCAGGTCTGATGAAGCTTCCCGGACTATTTTCAGATATAGGAGTTACATGGATGAGTTATATGTTTGCAAAGAAAATAGTTCCAAACAAAACAAAACTTCATATACTAGCAGCAGGATTAATCTTATTGCATCCAACTTTTATTTATAACAGTTCTTTTTGGGGACAAATCGATAGTATTCCTATTTTATTTACACTTATTGGTGTTTATTTTCTTTTCTATACTAAGCGATCTATTCTCAGTAGTATTAGCATCTTGATTGCTTTGCTTTTTAAACCAACTGCGTTAGTATATCTACCAATTTATGTACTCTTTTTTATGAAAAAGTATAAAGGGAAAGAAGCGATAAAAATTTTTACAGTTAATCTTTTGTTTTTTTGGCTTGCTTTTGTTCCATTTTTTCGATCAGGGAATATTTTTTTCTTTCCTTTTCAAACATACCTTTATAAAATTCTTGAAGAACAGAGCCTCTCTGCTGTTTCAAACGGGGCATATACTGCATGGACCATGTGGCCTCCACATATGTATGTTCAGGATTCAACAATTCTGATTGGCGGATTATCATATCGATTGGTTGGATTTATTATTGTAAGTATTATTTTCTCCGCAATAACGTGGATTACATACAAAAGAGGATTAAAGAAATTTGATGTTATTTATGCGCTTGCCCTCTGTTCTTATACTGCCTTTCTTTTTTTAACAAAAATGCACGAACGATACCTGATTTTGATTTTACCCTTTTTATTATTAGCAGCTCTAAAGGATCGTTATGTTTTGAAATGGTGGATAATCGTATCAGCTATAAGTTTTTTGAATTTATATAAAAGTTTTGCTGTACCACGGATTGATATATTAGCCGAATCGTTAAATAATCAAATCGTCATCTTTTTATTTTCTCTTGTAAACCTCATCGTCTATTTATATATAGGATTACGATTTTGGAAACGCCCTCATACGTAATACCTTATACGCCCCGAAGGGGCATGTTCACGCCGGATCAAGACCCCCTCTAGACCATGGATGACATCGTAAAATTCTTTTGCTCCCTTTATAAAGACCTCTTATAACACCGTATTTTTCAACAGTTTGATATGTGTATAGGGAGCAGGTTGGAGTAAAACGACAGGAGCCGGTTCTTAAGAATCCGAGCGAACGATACAAGCCGATGAAACCGAGAACAATCTGTTTAAACATACCTATATTATACTTACGCTGTCTTTTCTTTAGGTTTTTTTCGAGCGGACTGTTCATAGAAAGGCCATGGATAGAGGAGTTCGTAAACAGATGGGAAAGCAATAAGTCTTTGTCCATTGTGAGTAAGTGAACCAAATAATCGTACCCAGTAATAACGAGCATTATCTTCCATCTTTTCTTCCTGATCGATGACTCCTTCTGGTGCATCTTGAGAGAAATTGAGAACTGGCACAAAAGTGAATTCTCCTTCATGGCGCTCTATTGTCCCGTCATCTTTTTGTCTGGATATGAGTATTTTAAACTTTTCTCGTGGCCATAGATGTCCTTTTGAACCTGTACGTTTACCTGAGCTTATGTTCCTTATATAGTCCTCTTGAGCTTCTCGTGAATCAAAGGAGAGTATAGTGCGCAGGAAATGATATGTGTTTCTTCGATCAACGATTTCAATAGTATATTCCTCAGGGATAACTTCTCGAAGTCTGCCTTCAGTTACGACATAAGATTCACTTTCTTCAAGGGCGCCTGGTACGTCGTCACCAATAAGGTAGCGAATCAGATTTTGAGATCTTGAAATTTCCGCATTTACGCTAGTCGATGAAAATTTTTTAGATGCATCTTCTCCTTCAGGAATATTAACAAATACATATCGAATACCATCTCTTATGAGTGTAGGATATGTTTCAAGTGCTTTTCGTTCAAACGGTTCAAAACCTTTATCGTCAACCCTATCAATCGCGACTAAACCTACTGGAGTATCGTGATGGAGGAGACGCACTCTTCTCCTATTATCAACATCCACGGGCGCACCGAAAATCTCTGTTATAGCATCATCGAAAAGTATTCTTGAATCAGGATTGACGATTTCGCAATATCGTTTAACTATAGCACACGAATGGAGAAGAGTAGCTATTGTTTTAGATGCTTCAAAACGGATGAGCTTGTTCATTTCAGGACTTACTTCATGATCCCTGTGTGGCATTATTCCAAGAGCTAGCATCATGAGTTTTGCAGTGTTAGCATTTGAAATCAAAGGCATAAGACGGTGTAAATGAACATCGCCTACATATTCTGCACGCGCGCTATGCGCTCGGTCTACCATATCGTTTAAAACACCAAGCATAAGCCGACGAGCTGTCTCATACTGTTGGGGAGTTAATTCAAACTTGCGCATAAATGCCTCATCTATATGGGCAGTTAAACGATCTTCAAAACGCCTGACGTCCTCATTATACGCCTCTCTATAAAAATCTTGAAGAAGATTTATAGCTAATCTGGATGCAGTAATTCCCCCTTTTTCTAAAGGAATACCCGTATAACTTTCTCCTCTTAATGTTAACTGTGTAATATCTTTTGTTTCTGCTATGCCTGATCTAAGAGTCCTTTTTAGAAAGTTAAGGGCATGAAGTATACCTTTTGTTGTTCTTATGTGAAGAGAACTATTTCTTGCAAGATCTTCATTAGCAAAAGCATATGCAAAGTAAAAAATATCTTTTCCATATAAATAACCTAATCCATTTCTTAATATTTCACGATCCAAAACAATACCATCATTTGTGACGACTTGACCTTCTTGAAGACGGAATGTGTGTCCAGCAGGTGTGGTAATGGTCCCATCTGGAGCTATAGTACCTCCCCAAGGTTGTAATTTTTCATCTTCATCAATTTCCGTTTTAACTGCAGTTTCACCTTTTGTCACTACAACCAATGTTCCATCTGCTTTCATGAGATAGCCATCGGCTTCTTGTCTTTTCATTTCTTCTAAGTTTGCAAATACTTTTCCTTCTTGAGAAACACATTGATGTGGATGTAGTATCACAACATCTCTAATTGGAGACACGAGAGTTCCGTCTGAAGATATTATTGAGCCGTCGTCTAATACGTCAACCTCTTCAAGTACATTTGAACGGCTTATTCTATTTCCTCCAATAACATAAACCTTTCCACGTTCTATGGTGTATCCATTAATTCCTGCAAGAGTTTCTTTTTCAAGTTGTCGATAATCATGGAAAAGATCTTCCCTAATAATATCTTGATATATAGTAAGTATTTCCGGAGTTTCAGCTTCGTCTATGTTGTTAATTCTCTTAGCTTTTTTTCCATGTTGCCATACTCTTTCAGTATTAATTCTTGTTACAATTTTCTCTTTCAATCTTCGTTCTCTTTCTTCAAGACGAGCGCAAACATCATCTAATATTTCATCTCGTAAAGAACTATTCGTTGGGTCAATACCTATATTTTCTACTGCGCCAATAACACAGTGATCAACTAGATCTGAAGGAATGTGTCCTCGTATCATCGCCACTGCTTCATCTAAAGCAATAAATTCTACACCTTCTGCTTTATCTTCAAGAGGATCGATAATATCAGGGAATCTACCCTTAGTTCTATCGACCTCAGCGATAACTGAGTATACTCTTCGTGCTTCATCATAATCTGGGATATCATATGCATATGAACTATTTGTATTTGGCTCTTCTTCATAATCCAACTCTTCAGGTTTGAGGAAACCAACAATTGTAAGGGATGTTTCTTGACCTAGTTCAAACAGAGCAGCTTCAGTTGGAGTTCTATCCTCAATTTTTCCTCCGATCGGAATGAGTTTACCCGCGCTTGCTTTACTCTGATCTGATTTTCTTAAAAAGGCAAGTTCAGTAAAAGAAATTTCACTTGGATTTACTAACCTTTGCCCATCAGGTCCAGTTTCTTCTAAGATTTCCTCAAGCTCTTCGATAGGCCTTTTGGCAATAAAATATCCTCTCACGACATCTACTAATAATCTCATTGGCGGCCCTTCTCTAGTAAGAACATGCTGGTGAGATGACGCAATTTGAATCCTCGGTATTTGAGATAATTCTCTTTCCATTTGGCTTATAGCAATAATATTACGGTTAATACAATAACATACAAAACATCAGTAAATGGTTCACTATTATATCAATTCTTTATTATTGTATCTAGCTCAAAATAATCCTTATATCAAGCCAAAATATAATCTTATAAGTCTCCTAGTATAATATAATTATGAAATTCACAATTTTAACACTCTTTCCAGAAATGTTTGAAGGATTTTTAAGTGAGAGTATTGTCAAACGAGCCATACGTAAAGACCTTGTTGATATTGAAATTATAGACGTAAGAGATTTTGCCGTTGATAAGCACGGAACAGTTGATGATCGACCTTATGGTGGTGGTGCTGGAATGGTGATGATGGTGGAACCGATAATAGAAGCACTTAAGAAAGTACAAATGACAAGCTCCAACTCACAAATAAACTACAATCCACAAGTTGCAAATAATAAGAAATTCTCAAATTTCACCGCCGGCCGGCGGTCTCAAATATCAAATTACACCATCCTCACTTCTCCTCGAGGAACAGTTTATACGCAAGAAAAAGCACAAGAATACGCGAAACTCGATCATGTTATTATTATTGCCGGTCATTATGAGGGTGTAGATGAACGGGTTTTGGATCATGTTGATGAAGAAGTTTCGATCGGTGACTATGTTTTAACAGGGGGAGAATTACCCGCTGCGGTTATTGTTGATTCAATCGTACGATTATTACCAGGAGTTTTAAAAAAAACCGAATCAACAGAAACAGAAAGTTTTTTTACCGTTTCAGTAGACGAACTCATGAGTGTTCTCGGTGAAGATAAATTGTTACGAGATTTAAAAAAAGGTAAGGTAAAAGTAGTCAAACTTCTTGAATATCCTCAGTATACGAGACCGCATAAGTTTGGAAATAAAGAAGTTCCAGATGTTCTTCTTTCGGGTAATCATAAGAAAATTCATGAGTGGCAACTGAAACAAGCGTATAAACTTACTAAGAAGAACCGCCCGGATCTTTTAAGAAAAAGTTAATTTTTTCTTGATAGACTCTCCTTTTAAAGATCTATGAATAAATCAATTTTCCTCGACCTTCTTTTTCCAAAAGCGTGTTTTTCTTGCGGAAAATTTGGTAGATATATTTGTATTTCTTGTGCTATGAAACTAAGAGTGGTTGAGGGGGATGTGTGTCCTTATTGTGAGAAGGGGAGTTTATATGGCTTGACCCACCCCAAATGTAAACGCACGTATCGGTTAGATGGATTACGGAGTGTGTATTACTACGATACGATTTTACATAAGATTATTAAAGAGATTAAATATAGGTGTGTAAGAGGAGGTATAAAAGAAATCATGAGCTTATTTCCTCAGGAAAAAATGAGCACACTGCGATTTTACTATCAAAATATGATTGAGACTAATATGCTTCCGGTGCCATTACATAGAAATAAACTAAAGTTAAGGGGATTTAATCAGTCGCTAGAGATAGCGAATTTTTTTTCAAACACAATGCATATTCCAATGGATACGAAATTAATTTATAGAAAAAAAGATACATTTCCGCAAGCTCAATTAAAAAATAGAAGAGAGAGATTTCAAAATGTTCGTGGCGCATTCAAAATAAATATTCAAAACAAGACTATACCTCGAAAAATAATCATCATTGATGATGTCTGGACAAGCGGATCTACTACTAAAGAAATAGGGAGAGTCTTGAAGCGAAGTGGAGTTGAGAAAGTTTTTGTTTTGACTATAGCGAGGTAGTAGTTGTTGTAAGTGTCCTGTATACTATCCCTACCATGACGCAGAAAATCGAGATCTCTTCTAGAACCATCATATTTACTATTCTATTCATTCTTGCCCTGAGAGCAATCTGGCTTATCCGTGAATTGTTATTTGCGCTTTTCCTCGCGTTTATATTTATGAGTGCTTTAAAACCTATTGTTAATAAGATTGAAGCACGAGGTGTCAACCGTTCGTTAAGCGCGGTTGTTGTTTTTCTCCTCACCCTTTTAGTTATTATATTTATGTTAGGAACTATACTTCCCCCTATACTTTCTGAAAGCATTCTCTTTATAAAAAATTTACCTTTTCTTCTCGTTGAAACGTTCCCATTTTTATCTGAATACCTAAGTTTAGAATCAGCAGTGCAATTTCTACCCAATATCACAGAGAATTTTTTTAGGGTTGCCTCAGGAGTTTTTTCAAACTTTATATTTGTTATTTCAGTTCTTTTTTTTACATTCTATTTTCTCCTTGAAAAGAACTTTCTTGAGTCGTTTATAAAAAAGTTTTTGAAAAAAGAGCAGGCCCAAAAAATAATTTCAATTACTCAAAAAATTGAGTTACGTATGGGAGCATGGATGAGAGGAGAACTTATACTCATGACAATCATTGGAGTTTTTACTTATATAGCTTTAAATATTTTAGGTATAAAATTTGCTCTCTCTTTGGCTTTTATTGCTGGTTTGCTAGAGATTATTCCAATTATTGGCCCTATAATTGCAGCGATTCCAGCCTTTCTCGTTGCTTCTTCGGACTCATTTTTCCTAGGGGGAATAGTAATAATTCTTTATATCATTATTCAACAGCTTGAAAATAATCTTATCGTGCCTTTTGTTATGAATAAAGCTGTTGGTATACACCCAATAACGATACTTATCGCTCTTTCTATTGGGGGTAGGCTCGGTGGACTGCTCGGAGCCGTGCTTGCTGTGCCTGTCGCTCTTTTTATTGAAACTATTGTGACTCAACTCCTTTCACGCAATGTTTCTCCAACCTCTAAGGTTGATTAGGTTCACAACCTTGGGTATAGGTGTTAATAGAAATTTAACTTTTCTTTAGTATGATGTCCTCGTTATGCTTTCAAAAGTATTTTCTGCTACCACTCTTGGACTTGATGGTGTCCTTATTACTGTAGAGGTTGATGTAGCTGCTCGAGGATTTCCGAGCTTCAAGATAGTTGGTCTCCCAAGCAAAGCTATAGAAGAATCAAAAGAGCGAGTTCGTACAGCAATAATCAACACTTCGTTTTCTATGCCAGAAACAAAAACAGTTATTAATCTTGCGCCAGCGGATATACCAAAAGAGGGATCTCTTTTTGATCTACCTATTGCAGTTGGTATTCTTGCATCTCAGGGCTTTATAGAAAAAAGTTTTTTGCACAGTAGCTTATGTGTTGGGGAGTTATCTCTAGACGGGAGAGTTTCACCAGTTCCAGGAATCTTACCTATTGCAACACTCGTAAAACGACAAGGACTTAAAAATTTATTTATTCCCATAGATAATACTAAAGAAGCTTCGCTTGTAGATGGGATACAGGTTTTTGGCGTAAATACATTGTCGGATTTAATTCTCCATGTTAATAAAGAAGTAGAGCTTAAACCTTCTGCGCCAGTCTCATGGGATTCTTTAAGAGCTGAGGAACAATATGAAATCGATTTTAAAGATGTGAAAGGACAACAACAAGCAAAGCGAGCTTTGGAAATTGCTGCAGCAGGTGGACACAACATTTTGCTTAAAGGTCCTCCAGGAGCCGGAAAGACCATGCTTGCTCGAGCTTTCCCCTCAATTTTACCTCGAATGGATGAGCAGGAAATCGTAGAGGTTTCAAAGATTTACTCAGTAACCGAAGCGTTCAAAGATAATAAATTTGTTGTTTGTAGACCTTTTCGATCACCTCATCATACTGTTTCGAGAGTAGGGCTCATTGGAGGAAGCAATAGATTAAATCCCGGAGAGATTTCTTTAGCACATCGAGGCGTTCTTTTTTTGGATGAGTTCCCTGAGTATCCAAGATCCGTTATCGAATCGCTGCGACAACCCCTTGAAGATGGGATTGTTACCATAACTCGAGCTGTAGGAACCGCAACATTTCCTGCACGATTCATTCTTATTGCAGCATCAAATCCTTGTCCTTGTGGTTATCTGGGACATGATAAAAAGCCCTGTTATTGCAGTATGCAACAGATTATGAAATATAAGAAACGAGTTTCCGGTCCTATTCTTGATAGAATCGATATTCATATTGATGTTCCACCAGTAAAAAAAGACGATCTTTCTTCAGTACAAGACGCAGAGACAAGTTTATCAATACGCCAACGAGTTGATGCTGCACGCAGTAGACAGACGCAACGATTCATACATAGCCTGATTAAAACAAATGCAGAAATGACAACACATCATACAAAAAAGCATTGCCTTATTCACAACGATGCAGAACAACTTCTTAAACAAGCGTTTTCAAAACTCTCATTATCGGCGCGGTCATACTTTAAGATTGTCAAACTAGCCCAAACAATCGCCGATTTGGATGAGAAAGAAGAAATTACAACTACTCATATATCAGAGGCCATACAATACAGAGTTAAAGAAGAGTGAGCGCTTGCACTTCAAAGCTCTTTCTGCTATATTATGCTCCATGAATAACGAAAGGAGTTCTACAAATGTCTCCACAGAAGTCTAAAACTTCAAAAAAGATTTCTGCGCCTCAATCAATGGCTGATCTCCTTAAACAACAGCCGTTTAGTCCTCCCAAAAAGGGGGAGATTGTAAACGCAAAAATCATTAATCTTTCCAAAAAAGGAATAACCTTTGATATAGGTTGGAAATCATATGCCGTACTTGGGAATATTGAATCCCAAGAATTAACTTCATATCTTCCATACCTAAAAGAAGGTGATTCAGTTGCGGTAAAAATTGTTGTTGAAGAAGCAAAGGATGGGTATCCTGTTGTCTCAATGAGATCCTTTTTCAATAAAGGCAAGTGGGATATTTTAGAAGAAAAATTTAAGAAGGAAGAAGAAATTGAGGTTATTTGCGGGGAATATGGAAAAGGTGGTGTATACATAGAATTTATGGGAATAAGAGGCGTTATTCCCAAAATCCAATTAACTGAAGATTTAATTAAAGATCCAGGGAAACTAGAAGGCCAAAAAGTTAAAGTAAAGGTTCTTGAAGTTGATCGAGACAAAAACAGACTTGTTGTATCACAAAAAGCAGCTGCTTTAGGGATTTCTTACAAAGAGCTTCAAAAGGAATTTGATGTTATAGAAGTAGGTAAAAAATATAAAGCAAAGATAATTGGCTTTTCAGACTTCGGTGTATTTTGTGAAGTTGAGAAAATAGAAGGATTGATTCATATATCTGAAATTTCTTGGCAGAAGGTTACTAATCCAAAAAAACATCTTAAAGTGGGTCAGGAGATTAATGTAGTGGTTGTTGAAAAAAATGCAGAAAATCTCAAATTGAATCTTTCTATCAAGCGTCTTGAAAGAGATCCATGGGAGGATGTTGAGAAAAGATATCCAATGGATAAAGAAATTAAGGGAGAGGTTGTTAGAAAAGAACGTTATGGGTATATTGTACGTTTAGAGCCGGGAGTTGAAGGGCTGATTCATATTTCGAAAGTTGCAGATGAGAAAGAAGAAATAGAAGTAGGCAAGGAAGCTGTAGTATATATTGAGAAAATAGATACAAAAAATCGACGCATAAGTCTTATTCCGTCACGCTACGAAAAGCCAGTTGCGTATAGATAATATATTCGATATAATACTTTTTGCCTTGGTGATTGGAGCGGTCTGGAAACACCTCTTCCCATTCCGAACAGAGCCGTGAAACGGGCCAGCGCCGACGATACTGCCTTTGTGGGACAATAGGTCATCGCCAAGGCTTTTTTAAAGCGTGCTATAATTACTCCTAATGCCTCTTCATGCTTTTGAGCACAAGGAGTCTGTTCATCGTCACCTACACACTTTTTGTATTCGACCAGATATAAGGTTTGATAGCCAACACGATGATGAAGAAGTTCTTCTTGTTCTTCGTGCTCATCCTATTACTTTGATTCCCTGGATCATTACTTCGATAATTTTAGTTCTTGTTCCACCATTTATTAATCTAGTTCTTTCAAATTTCTTTAGTTTAAAAGAAATTTTCTTTATCGACCTTATTTGGTACAGCTTTGTTTTTAGTTATGCTTTTATTAATCTTCTCTTATGGATCTTTAACGTCGGTATTGTGACGAATTATAGAATGATCGATGTTGATTATCCTAACATTCTTATAAAAGAAGAAACAGGGTCTTCTATTGAGGATGCAACAGACGTTACTGCTCAGACGACCGGTTTTATACGTGCATTGTTTCACTATGGTGATATTTATATTCAAACAGCAGGAATAATGCAAAATATAGAATTTCTCAAAGTGCCTGATCCTGATAATGTGGTGTCGATTATTAACAGACTTATGAGGCCAGACTGATATGGAACCATTACTTGAGTTTCTAGATGCGCAACATCTGTTTAGTTTTTTTCTTAAACTTTTCGGAGTTACACTTGGTCTACTTTATCTATTTTTTGCAGTGATTATGATTAGACAAGTTATTTCAATGAAGCGGACAGTTAGCGTCAAAGATGGAGGAATACTCTTAATTATTTCATATATTCAAGTTAGTTTAGCTACCGTGATTGTGTTTTATGCTTTGTTTATACTATAACTAATATAGGTATGTTGAAATGGGATTACAGTATATATCTTGGTAATGAAGAAGCTAATATCCACGTCGATTTTATATCAGACGAAAACATATTCATTATTGTTGAGATCAAAAATAATATTAAAAAAGAGGAGATTAAAGCCTTGTTGGTGAGTATTAAAGATGAGATTCTAAAGAAAAAGATTAATGATTTAGATCAGTTCAAAGAACTTATAGATGAGCGGACCGCTGCGTGGCAAGGACACACATCGTTTGCGATTGCAGCAGCTTTTTCTGTAGAAGATATTCTTTATCTTATTACAAGAGGAAAAGGTAAGGTTTTTATAGGAAGAGATAGAGTGATTCATAATTTAATCAGCGGTCATAATATGTCTTCTGGATATATTCAAGACGGAGATTATCTCATCCTCACAACAGAGGCTTTTAGCGAAAAAGTTAATGACAAACATTTATCACAGGTGGTTTTTGGGAATAACCCTCAAGGTGTTATAGAAGCGCTTACGCCAGAACTAAAAGCAGATGATGATACCGGTCTCATTGCACTTTTCGCTCAAAGTATTGAAGATAAAGAAGTACCTATAACAGAGAATCTTGAACAAGCTGCATTGCCTATTTCCAACGCGCAGCAGGAAAGTCCGTCAACATCTAAGTTTGACGAGTTCATAAGTCGTTTTAAAGGAGGATCATCCAGAAGTAGATATATTACTTTTGGAATTGTAGTTGTTCTACTCATCATTTTTATATGGAGTGTAGTTTTGGGAAATGAGCGTCGAGTCAAGCAAAATTTTCTTATTGAGATTCAAGAACAAGAGCGTGTAGTCGATTCCAAACTTTCTGAGGCGCGCGAATTAGCCACAGTAAATATACAAAAATCATTAACGCTTTTGGAGGAGTCTCAAGCAATCTATGTAGACCTCAACAATCGAGCTAAAGAAAAAAATCTTCAAAACCTAGAAGAACTTTCTGGGCTGAAAAGTAAGATTGAACAAACCGAGCAAGATATTAAGAAGACTGAGGAGGGCCAATCTAGTGAATTTTATGATCTAAATCTTATTAGTAAAGGAACACAAGCATCAGGGATGTATTATTCAGATGGTGTCATAGGACTTTTAGATAAAGAGAATGGAAAGGTGCATCTTGTTTCAATTGAGAAAAAATCAGTTGAGTCTAGAAAAGCCAACAAAATTAAAGATGCCCAATTCGTCGCATTGCATAATGGAGACCCATACGTATTTAGTACCAAGGATGGAGTTATTAAGATAGATAGTAGTAATAAGGCAGAGAATGTTATAAAAAAAGATAGTGATTGGAAATCTGTTAAAGATTTTTGGATCTATAATGGAAACATTTATATACTTGATTCTGGAAATGACGAAGTATACAAGTATTTAGTTGCCGAAGAAGGATATTCAAATAAAACTTCATACTTTGGATCTGGTCAAGCAATAGATCTTGATAGCGCAACAGCATTATCGATAGATGTATCAATCTACGTTGCTGTTGGGAGCGATGTGTATAAATTTGTTTCCGGAGTTCGCGATTCGTTTTCTGTAACTATTCCAGATGATGAAGTTGATTTTGAGGATATTTATACGGATCAAGATATTGATAATATTTATTTGCTTGATAGGGATTCAGGAAGAATATTTATTGTTTCAAAAAACGGAGAATTTAAGAAGCAGATTTCGGCATCCCTTATCACAAAAGCAGATGATTTTGTTGTGGTAGAAGAACAGGGAGCTCTTGTTTTAGTAAAAGATAAAATCTATAAAATTGAATTAGATTGAGTATAGAAGTAGAGTAGTATATCGACTTAAATTAAAACGAAATTAAATTGTTTAAAATTACCCTCGAATCCCACTCCCGAGGTGGGATTTGAGGCTGATTTCACTTCACTGTTACTGATTTTGCAAGATTCCTTGGTTTATCAACGTCCGTTCCTCTCCCAATTGCCAAATAATATGCCAATAATTGCCCAGCGATAACATGAGGAATAATTGTTAGATCACCGACGTCTGGTACTGGAATATGTGCATCAAATTCTGGTGCTTTTGAAGGTGAGAAGCCGATAATCATGCCTCCACGAGCTTTTAGCTCTGCTGATGAAGAGAGAACTTCGCTTTTAACATCATCATGTGAAACAAGCGTAATGCACGGAGTTCCTTCTTCAATAAGTGCTATAACTCCATGTTTAAGCTCTCCAGCTGCGAATGCTTCTGAATGGATATAACTTACTTCTTTTATTTTGAGTGCCACTTCCATAGCCGCAGGATAACCAAGGTGTTTACCAATAACATAAACATGTTCTTTTTCAACAAGTTGTTTTGAAATTTCAAGAATGTGATTTTCTAATTTTTCATCCATCCAGGTATTTAGAATGGATTCTAAGTTCTTTACATTTAATTGAGCATCTTTTAACTTTCCTGCACTAGCATATGCGAGAAGATAGAGTGTTGCAAGCTGTGCAGTAAATGCCTTAGTTGAAACAACGGCAATTTCTGGCCCAGCGCCGACTGAGAGCGTTGTATCAGCAATTCGTTCAAGTGTAGATCCCCGAGCGTTAACCACAGCTACGAGGCGAGCTCCTTGTTTTTTAGCAGCTTTTGCCGCAATGATTGTATCAGCAGTTTCACCACTTTGGGATATTGCCATAAATATAGTTTCATTATTAATGAATTTCGAGAAGGGTAGAAATTCATAGGCTCCATAGACGTGTGTATTTATATTTTGTGATGCAAAGAAATAGTGAGATGCGAGTCCGCAATAAGCAGCTGTTCCGCAGGCAGAAATAACAACGTTTTGCCCATTTTGTATCATCAAAGCTAACTTTTTAATCTCTTTTTCATTAAGTGACGCTGTGGAAGCAATACTTTTTTTCTGTTCCATGATCTCTTTGATAAGATAGTGAGGGTATCCACCTTTTTTGGTATCTTCCTCTTCCCAATTAATAGTTTCTGGAGATCGTTGTATTTTTTTACCTGTTTGGATATTAAAGATAGTAATATTTTTTTCGTTAAGAATGACTCCTTCTCCATCATCAAGAAAGATTACGTCTTTTGTATATTTGAGAAATGGTGTAACATCCGAACCTATATAGTTTGCGTCTTTGCCTATTCCTATAACTACAGGTGATCCATCGCGACATATAGCGAGTTGTTTGGATAGAATATCAAGCACTGCAATTGCATTTGATCCAACGAGTTTATTAAATGTTTTTCTAACTGCTTCCTGAAGGTCATTTTTTCTATCAAGCTCTTCTTC
>MFZX01000002.1 GCA_001788095.1 Candidatus Roizmanbacteria bacterium RIFCSPHIGHO2_12_FULL_37_23 | reverse complement strand
AGGTTGGCGTTTTGCCGCAGTTGAACAACCCGAAAGTGTAGCAGAACATACACTGAGAGCTGCACAAATAGGATACTTCCTCGCTCATCTAGAAAAATATAAAGATCCCTATGAAGTGTGTACTATTGTACTTTTTCATCAAATAGGGGAGTGTCGTATAGGTGATTTGCATAAAGTAGCTCAAAGATATATCGAAGTAAATGAAGAGAAAGTGGTTCACCATCAACTCCAGCCACTTGCAAAGATGGGGGAGAATCTTATGAAAGTGTGGAAACAAGGAGAATATCAGAAAACTAAAGCTGGAAAAATTGCTCGGGATGCAGATTTATTAGAACTTGCAGTAACTGCAAAAGAATATGTTGATCGAGGCTATGAGGAAGCGATGGATATGATTCATAATACAAAAAAGAGGTTGTATACAAAATCAGCTCGACAATTACTACAAGAGCTCGAAAGGGTTCATTCTTCAGACTGGTGGAGAAATCTGAAAAAGTTTAATGATGTGAAGTAGGAATACTTCAAAGCCAAATGATATTGCGGGGCCTGCTTTGCCCTCCTCCGATTAAATCGGAGCCCTTCCGGGTAAACCACCCGCATTTAAGGTGGCTTTGAAAACCTAGTCGATGCCGAAACCTGATTGAAAAAGAGGAAAGATTCTGCTATACTATAGGTTCACTTACGTTGAGAAAGCCCGTTCCTAAAAGCTTGGAGCAGTGTGCTTTCGCGCGTTTAGAATTAGGCTTCAAGGAAAGAGAAAGGATACCTGGAGAAGTATGTATGTATAAAAACTTATGATCGAGTAGGGCCTGCTTTGCCCTCCTCCGATTAAATCGGAGCCCTCCCGGGCAAACCACCCACTTAAATTTTTTATGCGTAGATATTTCTCCAGGTAGTAGAAAAGAATAGGGGAATGGGAACAAGCAGGCGATGGTGGCCTGTTAACAATAGTACTTTCTTCCCGATCTGCCACGTGGCGGAAAGGGATACCCGCTTCACCAACCAAAGGAGACACGCTCATGAACCCCATCCGCATCCTGTCGTTGATCATCGTCGCCCTCATCGTCTATGCGAGCATGTGCGTCGGTAACGCGCACGCCGCGCCAGTCCCGGAGCCGCAGGCTCCCCAGCAAGCTGAGTTCTTTGTGGGTAGTCTCGCCAAGCTCGGCGGCGACTGCGCCACGTGGGCAGTACGGGTCGACGACATGATCATCTCGTTCCAGCACATGACCGAGACGCAACGTCAGCAGTTGGAGAGCCTGATCGGCCACCGCGTGGCCATCATGCTCGTCATGAGCAACTGCGTGAAGCGCGACGGAAGCACCGTGCAGGTGCGGACGCTCCTCGAGGTGATCTGCCTGGATTGTATCCGGAAGCTGTACCTGCCGTTGGTACTGAGGCAGGCACAGCAACCTCCTACGCCAACACCGACGTTGACACCCACTCTCTGCGTAGGAGAAGGACAACTCCGTGTAGCGAACGGGGTGCTTCAGCAGTACGAGGGCTGTGGAGACTTCGTTGCGGTCGTCCGCGACTGCGACAACATGATCACACAGTTGAGCCATCCGAACGGCTGGAGTTTCTTCCAGGCACTAGAAGGCAAGACGGTAACAGTCTTCGGTCGAAGGACGTGTTGCCCGCTCGGGGGGTCGTTGCCAGCTTACGTAGTCGGGCTTAGCGTACTATCGCTTGTTGAAAGCGACAGCGAGTGCGCCACCGCCACGACAACCCAGACCTCGACCAGCGGACCGTCACCGACACTGACGCACACACCGCCACCCACACCGACGCCCAGCGCCACAACCCCTACGGGTCCCACCAACACGCCCGGCTGCCCACAGCCACCAACCGTGCCGCCGATTCCGACGGTGCCAGGAGGGACCCCGGTCCCAACCGTCCCGCCGGTACCCACGGTCCCGTGCCCCTAGCACACCATCCTTGAAGCCACGTCTGACACCGCCCCGCGGTGACGGACACCATGAAACAAGGGCGGCGAACCGCCGTATGACGCGCACGCCCCGCGTGCACGCCCCCGGCCAGTATCGCCGCCCTTGTTTCGAAGTTCCAATACATTACAACACGTATAACATATATAATCCTATATTCATTATTCATATACATTCATAATGATCCATACTATTCGAGAACACTTTTCCCACGAAAAAGAACTGAGTCCAAAAGAAAGAAAACTACTTGAAGCATTCCCATATTTTGATCCCACACACATCGGTGATCTCGTATCTCGTGGTGGTCAACATACCGTTGTACGATACGGCTCAGACATGGTTTTAAAATTGCCAAATGGCCTCCCTTTTGCTATAAAAACCCCTCAAGCAGCACAACGCAATGTGGCTTTACTACAACAATACTTTCCCGACTACATGATGCCAACAGAAGTTTACCAAGTCGATTCAACCTATTGTCTTGTGCAAGAATACTTACGGGTTTATGAACCATTAACATCAAGAGTGCTTCCTGAAGTGAAGGACCAGTTTCACGATATGCTCGACAGCAACGGACAGCTGATTACTGATACAGGTTTTTCTCTTGAACCTGTCGGTGGTGAAGGTTTTTGGAGGACTGCAGTATCTCGCTTACGTGGTGATCACCCTACAGATTTAGTACTTGCAAATATTGTAGTAGATAGAAGAACTCCCGGGGAACCTCATTTACTTATTCCTGATATTGGCTTGTACACACTAGAAGCTCATGATGGAAGAAATTATCAAGCTTTGAGTCTTTTGTTATTCGGACTCTCTCAGGTACTTATTCGGCACTATCTGGATATGGATCTTCGGGGAGAACATCTTCAAGCATCAAACCATACTGCGGTTGAATAGGACCTGTGCCTTCATGCTGATAATAAAATTTGAGCATTTCAAAATCCAAAACAGGGACCGGACATCCATGGCGTTGGGCAAGTTCAACAAACGGTCCTGCATATTCTGGAATTTCAGGATCTAATATTCCTTCATCATCCAGCTTACGAGCTGCAGCAGGTGGAACATCACCACGCCCGCGAATATATGTTTCTGCTGCTTTGTTACGGACCCAGCGTCCAAATGGAGATCTTCTATCAATTGTTGCTATGCGCGTCAGACGCAATTTCCTTTCCATACTCCTAAGATTAAGCCAAGGGAACCGAACGATCGGAATCCCTGCCTTATGCATAGCGTTAGCTCGTGCAAGAAAAGACTCTACTTCCAGTTGGTATAAGGTAGGATCATTTAATACTTCAGAAGGTATTCCGCCATAGATAACCATCGAACGCCCAAAAGAATTGCCGAGAAGCTTTGTCCATTCCATAGCGATATCATCTTCTACTACATGTGTTTCATGGCCGAGTGCATCGAAAAATCGTTGCACTCTCAGCGTCTCTTCATATACCTCATCAGGGTCCTGTTCAGAAATAACAACTGGGGCAAAAGCAATTCTTCGATGGTCTCTATCATATCTGAGCCTCCCAGCAGGATCAAAACTTACACTCGCAAATAAACTTCCCCGGACAATACGAAAATTGTCATGACCCTGCAAAGTATCAATCGCTTTATCTCCTATGCCCACTCCATTTTGTGTTAATAGCACTGTGACGGGCTCATTATAATTAGCATCAGCAAGCGATGTAAGTACTTCTTGTGTTTTATGAATAGGTGTGGCAACTATAATGAGTTCAGGAGGTTGATCATTACCCAAAACATCAGTTAGACTGTCCGAAAGCATAACAGACTCATCAATATGACGAGGTCGTTGTTCAGGTAAGGCTCTTACAACTCCATGTACAGGAACTCCGGAATGTAGTAAGATCTCATGGGCAAAATAGCTACCTGTTTGCCCCATACTTATTATGGCAACAGAAGAATGCGGTTGAAGTACTTCAGTAGGTCTCTCACGTTCGCTCATAGTGTCTGCGTATTATACCACGGGTAACACCGGTGAATCAGAAGTTGTAAATGGTACGAGACGCCAACTTTTTTTTCTTCTTTTATTCATAAATTCTTTGAAGGCATCTTTCAATTGGTCATGTCTTGCATCTGGATCGACATCATCTCCCATTTCAGAAATAAGTCCTTGTCTGATACCTCTCCAAACTCTTGTATGAGTCCATTCCTGTCCAGAGCGTATATCTATATAAAGTCTATCAAGACTTACTGGCTGAGGATGGCGAAGTGTTTCAATACGCATATCATGCTCTTCTGTTGATATTCCAAACCTACCAAACACACCTTGTATCTCTTCTGATGGGTCGATCAATACAACTTCGGCAACAGACACTATAGGTGACCGCATTCCTACACTAACAACAACAAAACGACGCGGATCAACATCACCTGCTTCATCTCTTAATAGTGCACTATCCCCAAGTCGCACTTCGATACGGCGGGGAAACTCTAATCGCGGTCTTTCTTCAGAAAAATCCTCGGCTCCCATAAGAGTTACTATTATACACTACAATGAAGGTTTAGGGCTTGGAGTTAAAGAGATACCTTTGATGACATTAGTGAGATCTTTATGAAGACTTCGCCAAACTCCTTCACCATCTTTTGCAATAAGAATATATTGTCCGTCAGCTGAATATGAGCTCTGAAGATAATTATCCGTAGTTAAAACTATTTGAGTGACGTCATATTGCTCTGCATCTGGCACTTCCTTAAGAAATTTATTTACAAGATCAATAGGAATATCAGTTTTCAAATTTCCTTCCAGATCATTTAATAGGGGAATGACTTTTGGAATAAACCCAACTGATAAAACTTTATCTTTTACCGCTTCTAAAAATAATTGCTGTCTGTGAGCTCGTCCGAAATCCCCACCGTCTTCTGGTGCCTGGCGCGAACGGACAAACTTAAGAGCTGTTGCTCCATCCATATGCTGTATACCTGTGTCAAAATGAAGTGTTTCATACCTACACGGAAATGCAAGTTGAGGGCTTTCTGTAGCAATAGCAAAAAGCTCTTCAAGCTTTTCCAAATCATTCCCATCAACATCGCATAAATCCTTCTCTTTGCCATCTTTGGGGTAGAGAGGGTCAGTAAAACTCTGCTTCACATACACATCAACTCCGCCCAGCGTATCAATCGCTTGCTTGAATCCACTAAAATCAATTGCAACATAATAATCTATGGGAAAACCGGTAATATTTCCCACCACGCTCTTGATAAGATCTCCAGCGCCTTGCTCCCCTTTATATTCTCGTTTAAGATCAGGGTAATTTTTGGGGAACAAACCCATTTGATATACGGAATTTATTTTTCTAAAAAATTCATCTCCAGACTGTGTAGGAACTTCTACCCAAACATCACGAGGAATTGAAACAAGGAGTGTAGACTTTTTTTCAAAATCAACACGCAGTACCATCATGGTGTCAGTCAAATAGGCTCCTTCATGGCCAGTACCACCGTATCCCATCATAAGAATAGTAAAGTCATTTTTCTTTTTCGGGATTCGCTGGGCCCAGGTTTCCTTTTGCGTATTTATCGAAGAATATAAATTACCCAGACGTACAACAAACAAAGCGGCAAAAATCAATAGAACTGATCCTACAGCCAAAATTGCCCGTTTTCTTTTATCCATACCTGTATATTTTATCGTAAGAGGTGATAAAATGGAAACGTGAACTATAAGGACATAATTGCGGAGCTGCACTCGAAAGCAAACCCCAAAAATGTCAAGGGTATGCAGCGATTTGGTATACAGGGTGATAATATACTTGGAATTTCGATTGTTGAATTGAGAAAAATAGCAAAGCACATCGGGAAAAACCATGACCTTGCATGTCGGTTATGGGATTCGCGTATTCATGAAGCTCGCCTGTTAGCGGCCTTTATTGACGATCCCGCTCAAGTGCATGAAAAACAGATGGATTTATGGGTCAAAGATTTCAATTCATGGGACATATGCGACCAAGTATGTTCAGGATTATTTGACAAAACACCATATAGTTTTTCAAAAGCCAAAGAGTGGAGTGGGGCAGAGCAGGAATTTATACGAAGAGCTGGTTTTGCCCTGATGGCTGCGTTGTCAGTACATGACAAAAAGGCACATGATAAACAGTTCATAAAGTTTTTTCCCATAATAATAAAGTATGCCGTTGACGAACGGAATTTTGTTAAAAAAGCGGTAAACTGGGCTTTGCGGCAAATCGGAAAAAGAAACAAGACATTAAACATTCAAGCCATTAAAACAGCTGAAGACATTATAAAACTCCATCCAAAATCTTCATCAGCCCGATGGATAGCGCGCGACGCACTTCGTGAACTAAAAAGTGACCAAGTTAGAAAACGTTTATTAAAAAAATCTAAACCACGTTCATCCAACACCGAGGGTTATAACACCGAGGGTTAGAAATCTAGAAAACATGGAAGAAGCACCGGCTGGAATTTCAATTCAGAGTCCTGAACGAGAATTCACACAGCATCCTTACACTATTTTTGTGCAGGGATTAGCCCATGGACCTGAAATGGCAGGAAGTCTCAAGCAAATCTATTCCCATGAGTTCGGTCAGGACCTACATCTATGGTCATCAGATCTATCCACAACCAGGGAACAACAACAGGAAAACGAGCGACTGCAGATCGATGAATTAAAAACGCATTTAAAAGATGGTCCACTAAGAGTCATTGCTCACTCGATTGGTACTTCGCGCTTTGATCGGCGCATGTCACAAGCCCTTGTAGAAGATCCAGAGCTTGCAAATTATCTCTCCAATCTAGACCTCATACTAGTAAGTCCTGTTGGATTTCTCCAAGGACCAACAAGAGATGTGGCGCTCATTCACAGGTTTTGGAAAGGTGTTTTCAAAACACTTACGATGCCTCACGTAAGAGAAATTCCCAGTTTTGAAAGGGGTATCGATTCGCTTGCACTTGTCCCTATAGGCGAAAGGCTTCCCGCAGATGAACCACTTGAACAAAGACCTACTTTTGCCGAAAGACTTCGCCAGGTTTTCCCAGATATTTCACAGCAGGATGATACCATTAGATTAGCAGGGTTTGATCCAACTATTGATTACCGTGGAGCTTTAAACCCCAGAGATAGTGATAGATTACACATAATTGATGAAGAGCTAAAAAAAATAGAAATAGTATTCGAACTTGATCTTCTCAGTCAAGGAGATCAAATCGCCATTGATACGCTTCGAAATAAACGACGAGATATTAAAAGGCTTGTTTCTGATAGGGGAAAACTTCTTGCTCCTTACCTTGATAGCGCATTTGCTGGAAAATTTGCTGAAACCGAGCCACCCCAAACAAATGAAGACGGAGAGGTTCAGAGTGGTCTTTCCCAGAGGGCAAGACAGCTTGGCCAGGCACTTTTGGGAGTTGCGTCAATGGCAAAAGATATTCATGATATGAAACCACTTCAAAGAGTACGAGAACTACAAGAGAAGGGTGCTCGGATACGATTTTTTGTCCCTGAATACGATGGATTTTTTAATGTTCAAGACATACCACATGATCTCGCTTCAGATGTGACTGTTTTGGAACTCACTATGCACGCATCGTGGTACTTTAGGCCAGAGTCACTCGTTACAGCACTAAAAATGGCAGAAGCCTCCAACACCGAGGGTTATAACACCGAGGGTTAGAAGATCTAATCAAGAGTAAGTTTTTTGATAATATGCAGACTTTTCTGATAATCCGCATGGTTTCGAACAAACGCCCTATATCTTTCCTTACCTCCAAATATTGCTAAAATCATATCTTTATAAACAAATTCCATTTTGTTATTTTCCATATAACAACTAAAAGAAGAGTAGGGATAAAAATCTAAGTCATCTAGGGAAATAAGTCCTGAAGTTACATGGTTTAGATGAATGTATCGAGAAACATGGACATATTGCTCTTGTGTCTTTATATGAACCGCCTTAAACATTTCGCAGAACAATGATCCTCTTCTACTATTTTTTTTATTAAAGTACTTAGCAAAGCTATTTTGCAGATTACTTACAAACTGAGAGACTCCATCGTCTTGCTTTTGTTCGAGTAAAAAATGATGGTGATTAGGCATTAAGGAAAATGCGTGTATATTAATAAGCGCCTGGTATCTACTTATATGCTCAATGTATCGATGTTGCTCCTCAGAACTTATCCTCTTGAATACTGAGTAGCTCATAAGCGGTTTATAACGATAAAACTGGATAAGAGATATAGCGCGCTCAAGTTCCTCAATTCCATAAAATATCTTTTCATCTGCGACCGACCTATTAAATACATGGTAAAACTTATTGTCTCCAAATGTTATTTTTCTATATGTCATAACAAGTACGATACCATAGAAAGATTAAATTTCTCTAAGATACGTTCATCCAACCCCGAGGGTTATAACACCGAGGGTTAGAAAAAACTACACAAGAAGAATAGCAAAGAATTGTTATAACGGATCCATCGTGTTAGCTAGATCTTCCTCAAACGCCCCAGGATCTCTCATGATTAATTCTGTCGCTTGGAGCCACATTACAAAATCTACCACTTCTCTTCCTGAAGGTGAGTGTCCATTTTCTTTAACATAATTAACAATAAAATCTTGTAATGTTGGAGGTAATTCAGGTTGGGTAGGGAGTTCTTGTGCATCCATTGATACATTCATTATATACCTAAAATAATTCTCACCAAGGACGTCGGTTGTAACATTAAGAATCCTATAGTATAATAGCATACTAATTAAGATAGAAGTTGATATTCTATTGGCTTTTTTATTGCATGAAGGCAGGTTAAAATATCAACGAGCTCTTTGACATGTAGAGATCCTCCACTTTAGGGCTTCCTGTTAATTATTTACATACTTAATAGAAAGTCCTAAAGTGGTATCACATTCACAGGGGAGGAAAACCCATGTACCGGCTACTTGCTGTCCTGACCATCATCCTCAGCTTGAGCTTTCTGCCTGCGCCGGTAACGGCACAAGGGCAGGAGCTCACCCAATCCTGGCAGATCGGGGGACACCCGTCTGCTCTCGACGCTCAGGGTGAACTCGCCTACGTAGGTGTCGGGGACCGACTTCAGGTCTTCGACCTCAGCGACCCAACCACGCCGAAACTGATCGGCAAGAGCCAACCGTTCGATCGACTCGTGGGCTACGTGGACGTAGAAGGCAAGTTCGCCTACGTCCTCACCAGCCGCGATCTGGTCGTTCTGGACATCGCCAACCCGACCGAGCTGAAGGTGGTCGGCAAGCTGCTCGAGCTCAATGGTTACAAGATCGTCGTCCAAGGTAGTTACGCCTACATAGCGGGCAGTGGTATCGGGGTCGCCGTCGTGGACCTTAGCGACCCGACCGAACCGAAGCTCGTCTACAGCGAGTCACCATGGGACGAGTACGAACTCGCAGTGGCCGAAAAGTACCTGTTCCAGCCAGCGGGGTCTGCGATCGAGGTGTATACGCTCGAGAACCCTGCGCAGCCGAAGCAGATCTCGGCTTTCGGGGAGACCACTCCCGGACAATACGTACGAGTGGCGACTTCCAAGGAAGGGAGAGTGCTGGCAAGCACAATCATCACTCCCTCCTTAGAAGGAAACACGATACTGCGGGTTTTCGATACCAACGAAATCGATAACCCTACAGTCGTGCTCGAGCGAGTCTTCGAGGAAGGAATCAACGGACTCGAGATCGCCGATGAAGAGCTGTTTGTTACCAGCTACCAGGGAGTCGTCCGTTACAACCTGAGGAACCTGAGTGAACCCCCTGTGCAGAAGGCCCACCAGGGCGAAAACCGCGTAGTCCGCAAGTTCGAAGATGGCTACGTCCTACTAGACGGGTCCGACGGTTTCGTGACGCTCAACGACGGACTCAGTCTCCTCGGCACCTATACTGTACCGATCGGCTTCGCCAGGGGCGTCTCGTGCGGGACCGATCTGGAGGTGACCAGCAACAACGGCCTCTGGACCATCAACCCAAAGACCAGGGGGATCCGCCACACCGAGGTCGACGAGGAGTACGGCCTAGATCACGTGGCACAGAACTCAAGAAGGGTCTTCGTCACAGACTGGAACCCAACGCTCTACGTCTTTGAGGGCGGTGAGCTCATCGACAACATGGAGCTCGATGAGCACTATTGGGCAATCAACATCGAAGCCAGCGACCAGTTACTCATCGTAACGGGTCTGAAGAAAGTCTACCTCTACGATCCTAACACACTACGGCTGTGGTCGTGGATCAACATGCTGGCATCGGGAGCGAAGCTGTCCGAGGATGGGAAGGTCCTCTACGTCTCGAGCAGATGGTCCAGCGTTCACATCTTCGATGTCTCTAACGTGAGGAAGCCACGGGAGATTGGCAAGGTCGAAAGCCCGGATCACCAGAGTGTAGCTGGATTCTCGCTGCTACCTGACAGTCGACTCCTCACGGTGGGCGAGAATTTCTTCTGGGTCTTCGATGTGACCGATCCTGCCTCGCCGAAGGAAATCGGTAGAATCGATCACAGGGAGTGGTTCCCGTCTGATTCAGACGTACCAGTCGAAGTCATCCCAGCCAGTGACGGGAAGACCGTGTACCTGGGCTTCTGGAACAGAGTCGCAAGCTTCGACATCACAAGCGGCGAGCGAACGAGTTACACGAAGCTGAAGGCCGACATTAGGACCATGTGTTTCGCTGGCGGCGATCTGATCGTTGCCAATGAAGAGATGGGCCTCCTCGGCTTCTCCGTTGGCTCCGCTACTCGAACACAGCTGTTCCTCCCTCTCCTCCAACGGTAGCTAGCCCACAGCTAGCAGGATCTCTACATTTGCAGGGCGCGTACCTGACGTCAACCCGACGTCACCACAAGGCACGCGCCCTGCAAATATAGACAACTTCACAACCTACACACGAGGTCCCTTATACGCTATACTTGTACCTATGCATCCAGTTCTTGATGTACACAATGTGGTAAAAAAATATGGCGAGTTTACTGCCGTTAACGGCATAAGTTTTTCTATTGAAAAAGGAGAAGTTGTCGGACTTTTAGGAGCGAATGGAGCAGGGAAGACCACCACAATCCAAATGCTTTTGGGTATTACAGAACAGACGAGCGGTTCGATATTCTATTTTGGAAAAGACTTTGCACAACATCGGCAAGAAAGTTTACAAAAAATCAATTTCACAACCGCGTACGGTTCTCTTCAAGGGAGAATCACCGTACATGAAAATTTAAAAGTTTTTGGGGGACTTTATGCAGTACCAAACCTTGAACAAAAGATTCAAGAACTTGTACAGAGGCTCGAGATCGAAAACGTTATCTATAAACAATATTGGGGCCTTTCATCAGGTGAAAAGACGCGGGTTAATCTTGTTAAATCATTTATTAATGATCCACAGCTTATTTTGATGGATGAACCAACCGCATCTCTTGATCCTGATATCGCTGATAAAGTTTTAGACTTTATAGACGAGCTACGTAAGGAAAAGGGCGTGTCAATACTTTTCACAAGTCATGATATGAATGAAGTATCCCATATATGTGACCGAGTTATATTTCTCGACCATGGAAATATTATTGCCATGGACACACCACTTGGTCTTACAAAACATATCAAAACGTCTATTATCACTCTCACGTTTGACGCGCAGCAACAGGATATTGCTTCGTATCTTAATGAGCACAATATAAAATTCTCATTTCCTCGCAAAGAAGTCGTACACATTGAAGTTGATGAAGAACTCATTCCAAAAGTCCTTTTTGGTTTTAGTAAACGCAAAATATGGATTACTGATATAGATATTAAGAAACCAAACCTTGAAGACGTTTTTTTAGAAGTTGCTCGAAAAGGAAAATATGTCTTTCATAAGGATTAAAAGCCTGCTGTGGCACAATTGGTATTATCAAAAACGAAGCCTTGAAGCGTGGGTCGACGTTTTTTGGTGGTCAACCATCGCTATTGTAGTCTTTGGGCTTATTGCGCTTTATTTTGCTCAAAATGAAGCAGTTAAGACTCAGATTATCTTATTAGGTATTTTATTTTGGGAAATTCCTCGTGTTGCGCAATTATCAATTTCGCTTGGTGTATTGCGCGATGTGTGGTCCCGCAACCTAAGCAACCTTTTCACCACACCATTATCTGTAGGGGAATTTCTTGCAGCGCAAATGATTGTGGGTTTCTTAAAATCATTTTCAGTGTTTATCATCATTTCAGTCATTGCCTTTGTTGTATATGATTTTTCAATTTATCGGCTTGGACTTGAGCTTCCAATACATTTTATAAATCTCCTCGTATTTTCTTGGTCTGCTGGGATGGTCATTACCGCACTTATTTTTAGATATGGAAATAAAATTCAGGCTTTCGCATGGAGCTTATTTTTTCTTCTCCAGCCCGTTGCTGCTGTCTTTTACCCAATAGAAGTAATGCCAAAGTTTATGCAAAAAATAGCACTCTTGTTGCCTTTAACATATGTCTTTGAAGGAGCTCGTCAAAAATTGTTCACTGGTGTTACTAATGTAGATTATATTCTCATCGCTATAGTTGGTAATATAATTTACTTCGTTATTGCTTATATCTATTTTATAAAAATGTTTAAGCGAGCCCGGGAGTCTGGTATGTTTGCCCGACTCGAAGCTTAATAAGCTCAATATGATCAATATCCTTGAATCTGCTGCACGAGAAGCTGGCACAATTTTGCTCAGTTATTACCAAAAAGAGCTTCGGATTGAACACAAAGATGATGCGCATCAAATAGTTACTGAAGCTGATAAAGTATGCGAAAAAGCTATTGAAAATCATATTCTCCGCGAGATGAAAAAAAAGGGAATTCCCGTAGATCAGATCGGATTCATTGGTGAGGAAGGATTACACAAATCAGGTACATATACCTTTATTATCGATCCGCTTGACGGCACAAGTAATTTCGCTGCAGGCATTGACTATTTTTGTGTTTCAATTGGGCTCGCTAAAAACTCAGAACTTATTGCAGGAGTGATTTATGATCCTGTTCGCGATACTATGTTTCTCGCAGAACAAGGAAAGGGTGCAAATATGATTTCCAGTACACAGACAAAAAAGCTTCATATACAGCATGCTCCACTTGCCCACAGCCTTGCCGTCATGGGCTTTTATCCAAAAAAATCCTCATTGACACAATGGTTTACCATTGCACAAGATCTTGTACCATTAACCCACAATGTCAGATGGCTCGGTGCATTCGAACTTGATCTTTGTTATGTAGCATTGAATCGTTTTTCTTTTGTCATTGGAAAACCTTTTATATGGGATTTCGCTGCCGGATATTGCATTGTTAAAGAATCTGGCGGAACTGTCGTTGATTGGGACAACAAAGAAATAGTTCTTGATTTTTCAGATCCGCAAAAGGGATATCCTATTCTTGCATGTCATCCTAAGAATAAGAGTGTCATTTTGCCGTTTTTGTACAATAATTTTTAACTGCATACCCTTCACCTACCACTAGAAAGGTTAGAGAAGTGGCATTAAGGTCCCTTTATAACGCTCTAAAACTATATCACAATATATCCTATAGCATATATATACACAAGATCAGCGCTGGGACATATGGAGGGTATTATTGTGGGGGAAATAAGATCAGTCATAGCACCAAAAGATAAAAATAGAAAAATATTGACAGAAAATAAAAAACTAAAAAACCTATACTTCTCCGATAGTTGAAGTACATAACGTCGTAAAAGATACAATTTACGACGTTATGTAAGCTTTATTCCCCGCAGCCGTATACGCCCCCAATACCATGGCGCCTCTTAAATATAAGTAGACATCCTCAAAAGAGTACCCCTACTACGAGACGCCTCTCATTTCTACATATTTTATACCATTGAGTTGTTATATCTCCTCCTTATAATGCATGCAGAGATATCTTATTTACACTTCTATCGCTTCGAGGAATAACGTTTGATTTTAGACTGTTACATAGTTCCAAATAGAAATAATTGAGGCTAGAATTATAGAAAGCTGCATCATCGCACTCCTTCAGTTTAGACTATCAAGACGATCCGGATTAAAACTTTTAAGGCTAAATGTTCACTCCTCTTACGTCGAATAGTGTTCAATTTTAGAGCATCCTGACATTCCAAATTACTATTTTTGAGGCTAAATTCATACGTAATAACATTCATATCACTATTTAGTTCGGACCTGTATAACGATCTAATCGAAGACTTCTGAGGCTAAAGTTATCCACAAAATACATACCACCTACAGTAAGAGTAGCGGAGGTAGCATGAGAGTGATACATGAGCTCAACGAGCATGAACATGTTATTAAAAATTTACTGGACTTTAATTCCAAAATATGTAATACTACAAAAATACTATAGGATATTTACATACTATAGGATATAAAATACACGTCCGTGAAATTTGCTCCTCCCCTCTTCCCTGCCTTGATATGTATCTATTTTCTTAGATATCTGGATTATTTGATTATTGTGCTACCACCGAAGTGATAGTATAAAGATTATTGTGGTAAAACCGAGTACAATAAGGTACTCTCGAATGCGTTCTTTGAAAAGAGCTTCTTGGAGGTAGACTTGAACCAATCCAACGAGGCTGTAAAAAATCGCCGTAAGTATGAGGGCAAAAATTGACTGATTCAATGGGATAAATGAAAACACGACACTTGCTTCAGCAATGATTAAAGCGATAATAAAGGCATATTTCCATAGTTCGCGTTTTATTTTATCGCTTGGTGCAACACTCCAAAGTAATTGGATAGTTAACGGTAAACATGCAAGTAATACTGCGAAAAAGTTAAATATAAAATTCATACGAAGAGAAATAATGAGGCTAAAGCTCAGAAAGGCGCTCAACGTAACAAAAAGGTAGTTTACTGAAAATGCAGCTCTAAATAACTGTAAGCTCTTGGAGGCTCCTACATTAAATATATTCTGTGATAAAAGTATGGCATATATAGCGATCGTATAGATCACAACGAAAGGCAGTCTCGTCAACCAACGTTGAGGTACAAAAAAATAAAAGAGATAAAATACAATTGAAAAATAAATTGGATGAACGAAGAGCGTGTACCATTCATGACCAGATATACCTTCAAGTATAGAAAAGAATGTCAAAGCGAAGACAACTACGATGATAAGAGGAATAAAGAGATAAATCTGCTCAAAACTAAAAAAGGTTGAAGAAAGAAAGAGGAGTGTTAAAAAAAATGTCGAGATAATAAATCGCTGTCTCTTCTCTACTCTCGAGAATATCTTGAATAAAAAATTGTATGTATTAATTCTTTTTATTCTTTGAAGCATATTCAAACAAGCTCGGATTAATACAACTAACGTACATTAGTATATACAGTATGCACTTCTTCGAGATCCTCAAGTCTATCTATAAGTGTTTCTATCTTGTCTTGTAGCCCTTTGGGATCAACTGTTGTTAAAGGACGGTAGAAAACATCGATCTCTTGAGCTTGTATGTCAGAACTTAATTCTTTTACCTTCCCTATGTTTTCAAAAGGAACATATATGACATAACGCTCACTTTCCTCTTCTATATCTAGAGCCCCAATCTTATCTGCAAATGCGAAAATTTTCTCTTCTGAAGCAGAAGAGGCATTAAAAACAACAACTCCACATTTTTGAAACAGATACGCTACAGCGTTGTGTCCACCCATTTTTCCTCCTTGTTTTTCCAGGGCTTGCTTGACATCCGCGTGTGTACGGTTCGTATTGTCTGTTATTACTGATATAAGTAAAGCAACTCCCCCCGGCCCAAAACCCTCATACAAAATTTCTTTTAATTGCTGACCTTCTCCACCCCCAGCTTTCTCTATAGCCCTATCGATAGTATCTCGAGGCATGTTCACACTTTTTGCTCTTTCAATTGCCAAACGAAGTTTGAAGTTATTCTCTGGATCAGTTACTCCTCCTCCCTCATGCACTGCTGTAGTTATGAGTCGAGCCATTTTCGAAAATACACTACTTCTCTGTTGATCTTTTATACCTTTTTTTCGCTTAATTGTTGACCATTTTGAGTGACCTGACATGCTATAGTAAATCGACTTGAAAATTCTGCAATGACTCATTATACTACATCCGTCATCTCATGGAACTTCAGATGGAAAGACTTCACAAACAAGCAGTCGATGCTGCTCTCGATAATAATTGGGATAAAGCTATTAGACTTAATAAAGAAATAGTTGCTGTCGAAAATGAGAATGTTGATGCCTGTCTAGGACTTGCTTTTGCGTATCTTCAAAAAGGAGACTTAGCAGAAGCAAAAAAATATTATCGTAAAGCCTTAAAATATGATGCAACTAATCAAATAGCACGAAACAATCTTGAAAAAATAACTATCTTGAGTAAAAAAGGAGATCTTCCAGAAAAATTTAATAAAAGAGATGTTTCGCTAGACCCAAATACATTCATAAACGTACGTGGAAAAACAAAAGTCGTAACACTACTAAATATTGGTCAAAGCGATGTGTTAGTCAAACTCAAAATAGGAGAAAAAGTCTTTCTTAAATTAAAGAAGAGACGTATAGAAGTACGTAATAAAAAAGAAGAATATATTGGTTGTCTTCCTGATGATATTTCTAAGCGATTAATCTATTTCTTAGAAGCTAAAAGCAAATATACTTCATTTGTTAAGGAAGCAACAAAAAACTCCGTTGATATTTTTATTCGAGAGGATAAACGCGGCAAAAAAGTTCTCAATTATGAATCTTTCCCTGATAACATCCAGGACGATCTTAAAAAATTTATAAATAAAATGGATGATGACAAAGACGACCATGAAGATGATTATATGCATCATGAAGATGACGAGGATGATGAAATCGTTGAGGACATAGAAGAGCTTGCCAATGAAGTCGATGAAACAAAAGACCGGTTTGATGACCTTAATGTAGGTGTTGATGATTATGAGGAGTAAAATGCTCTATCTTATCTTTAAAAAAGACTATTGTCCCTTTCATTTTATGCCTGTGTAGCATCTTTTCAATCTCCTTTGAAAAATCAAGATCTTTCATCGAACGAAAAGCGAGAATCAAAGAGATGACAAGTAATATGATTGATACAAAAGTAATATTCATTGCACTATTATTCCCATTCTTTTTCTAACCCATTACCTAATAAGAATATTATATCAGAACCCTCTATATTTGCTTTTTTTACTTCGCATTGAAATCTTCGTTGCAAAAAAAGAATTGTTTTACTTTTCTTGTCAATATTATGCTTAATAACACATCGCTCTTTAACTTGATCATCATATTGTGACAGATCAACAACACGAATTCCCTGACCCTCAATTACCCTTGATAATACATAAGCACTATTGTAATTCCTATACAGAATTTGCAACTCTCTTCCCTCTTCTCGTAATGCCTGATGGTAAAAGAATCCTTTGTATTTTTTTTGAAACCCTTGTTCTGAAAAAAAAGTTTGGTCGCTTATCTCATCGTGGATAGTCGCACTCTTAAGTACAACAAAATCTCCTTCGCGTTTACGAATAATAAGCCACAAAAGGTATATTTTGTCGAAAATATTTGCGTTTGTATGTTTTTGAGGAGAAAAAAGAGATCGAATAAGAACTAATTTTTTATATTGGGGCTCTCTGAAATCACTCTCATCATAGACTTTATTTTTTTTGGGAGCAACAAAATAATCGATATATGCAGACGTCATAGAAGAAAATGCTCGCTGGAGTATATACCTATCATTTTCAACATCAGATAGTCTTCCTAAAGCTCCAACAGCATAGCGGTCATACCCACCTGGAACGTCAACACGATCTTCGTGTGTAAAACTTACGATGTAGTTTACATCATCTGTTAAGCCGAATGATAAAAGTACTGGTTGGTCGCTATAGAACAGGATATTTATTCTGTTCTGCTTATCAAAAAATGCAGACGCCTGAATCGAACGGATAGCAAGGATTATGCAATACACTATCAAAAAACCTAGAAATAGCGTAATAATAATCTTATTTCGTCTTCCTAATTGTTTCGGCATTTTACTCTTATTTCTCACGCCATTCCATGCTCCAATTTCAATCGTTTTATTTTCCCTACAATATCTTTTTTCGTAAGATTGTACTCAAGGAGAACTTTACGAACAATTGATAACGCTGCTTCAAATTCTGGTTGAATAACTATTTCTGCTCCAAGATCTTTCATTCTTCTTTGTTGCATCTCAAGCCCAACACGCGTCAAAATTCTTATTTTAGAATTTAACATTTTTGAATTCAAAATAATCATTTCTTGAGAAAATGCATCAGGAACTGCAGAGATGATAGTTGAGGCATATTCACATTGAGCAAAATCGAGAATGTCAATGTCGGTCGGATCACCATAAATGATGTTTATGCCTCTTTTCCGTTCTTTTTCGACAATTTGATAATTGTAATCAACAGCAATAAAAGGAACGTTAGCCATGGTAAGAGCTCTGCCTATATAATTCCCCACTCTACCATATCCACAAAGAATCACATGATTCTTAATAGCTAGTGCATCAATATGAGCCGGTTCTCTATCTACGCCATACGAGATATATTTATCAAGCTGTGGTAAGTGATTTTTCAGTAATTTTCGTATCGAAATGTACAGTTTATCTCGCCGATCCATTAATATCGGTGATAAAGCTATGGTCAATAAAGTAACAGTAATCCCAAAATAATATGTTTCTTCACTCATAATATGCGACGCTTGAGCTTGATGCAACACAATAAATGCAAATTCACCAACTTGCGCCAGGAGAATTGCGCTTCCAAAGGCTGTTTTTGAATGAAATCTAAAATATAAATACAAACCAGTAACAAGAAAAAATTTAAACAGGATAATAAGTACGGCAAAAAATAGGCTTATATGAAGACTTGGTAAAATCTGTGTAACGTCTATTGTCGCACCAAGGAAAACAAAAAAAAGAATGGTAAAAATGTCTCTCAGTGGTCGCATCTGTGAAAAAATTTGATAATGTTGGAGTGTCCCACTTATGAGCATGCCCGCAACGAATGCAGCTATTGCAGGAGATAGTCCCAAAAAGGAAAAAATAAACACTGCAATAAAAATAGTGAGTATGGTTAAAAGATTTAATAATTCTCTTCCAAGATTCGCAACCCTACTAAAGAGGTAAGGAATGAATTTATGAGCAATAACATATATGATCCAAAGAATGATTCCTGTTCGTACAAATGAGATTACAATATTCGAAAGGAGTGCAAATACTCCTGCACCTTGATCGAGTGAGGTAAGTAGAATCATAAAAGGTATCACGGCAATATCTTGAAGAATAAGAATTCCTAAAGTCATACCACCGACCAAAGAATTCTCTTCTCCTCTATCTTGAATCACTTTTGATACAATGGCCGTCGATGAGAGTGAAAATGCAAAAGAAATGATAAGAGACTCGATGAAAGAAATTCCAAAAATTCGTGTAAAAATAAGAAATATACCTGTTGCAATAAAAATCTGCAGTAACCCAATGAGACTTACAACCTTTCCGAATCGTCTAAAATTTTCTAAATTAACTTCAAGACCTACGGTAAATAACAATAGAATAAGTCCTACATTTGCAAATATCGGTAGAAATTCAGCTGATTGTCCATGAATAAATGCACCAAGAACAATACCAGAAAGGATGTAACCAACCATACGTGGTAATCTAAATCTTGTTGCAAGGGCTCCGCCAAGAAATGGAAGCGCTACGAAAATGATAAGATTAAAAATCAAAGGGAGCGATAGTTCGGTCATATAAGATCCATGATAACAGGAAAAGCTTTTAGAGTCTACTTTCGCAGGATTTTCTCGCAGTTAATACAATATTTTGTCTGAGGAACATATTTTAGCCGCGCTAATACAATTGGTTCCTTACATCGGTCACAAAACCCATATGTTCCTTTATGCATCTTCTCAAGAGCGCCTCTTACTAAAATAAGTTCTTTTTGTACTTCTTTCATCTGAGCTTCGACTGTGTCATGACCAAGCTGTTCGCGCACATCAGTATCGACGGCAGCGTTGTCTGTCGCATGATCAGGATCGTTAAAAGGATCGTTTTCTTTTAACCGCACGATTGTGCTTTCCATCTTCTTTTCTTCTTTGATGAGTTGGGCTCTTAGATCATCAAGTTGTTTTTTTGTGAGGTGTTTTTTTACCATATTTTCGAACTCGAGATACGAGGTTTTTACTCTCTCTCAAAATGTTCTTTTTATTATTAAATGTAAAATAGCCTGTTGCAACAATGAAAACTATTCCAGCAGCTATAATATCAAACGGCAAATTCGCAAAGTATAAACGATTGTCTTTAAAATTGTCAAGGATAATTTGCGTCAAAGGATAAAATATGAGAAAAAAATTAAGTGATGATCCTTGAGGAGCGCCTTCGCGTCGTATTCTATAAAGTATTTTTTGCGCAATATAAAAACCAACAAAAAATAGAAATGCTTCATATAATGCAGTAATGTGTCTTGTTCCCTCATAACCAATATACGTTACTCTTAAAAGAAACGTCGTGACTGAACCTACATCGCTTCCTGCGAAAAAACTTCCAATCTTGCCAATAGCAAGAGCAAGTAATAGTGGTCCTGTTGCATAATCTGAAATCTCAATTACAGATAGTTTTTTAATGTATGTGTATATGAAAAAGGTTGTGAATCCTCCAATAAGTCCCCCAGTTAAGGAGAGTCCTGGAAATCCGTTTATCAAAATAAATCTGAGGATACTAAATCCAAAATCCTCGAAATTTAATAGTACAAAAAAAAGTCGTGCTGTAAATAATGCGCCAAACAGTGTAACAAATAAACAATCAAATATATCTTCTTCTTTGAATGAAGTTAGTTTTATGTTTCGCCACAAAATATAGGCTCCCCAAAAGAATGCTAGGACAAAGAAAACACCAATTGTGTATATACGAATTATTTTAAGATCAAGCAAAATTGGAAGCATAATTGCAATAGTATACCGTATTAAGTACTATGTATCCAGTATGGCATCGTCGTGTTGTCATAGTAACATATTTTGAATTTCTAACCTATAGGTGATATACTAGCCACTACTTAAGCTCACATATGCCAACAGAAATACACACCGACGCTTTTGATATTATTGCCCATTTCCCAGCAGCAAGCCCCACTCTACTTGAGGATGCTAGCAGGATGCGTCATGAAATAACTGGGGCTTTACCACATACTAATGATGAAGTTGAGGGAGCTATTGTTTTGGCAAATTTACTTCGAGCAGTTGACACGTTTTCGCGGTCCGTCCGAGAACTCCAACCACCTTCAACTAGACAAGCATATGTTGGAGAACAACAACAGAGAGCTGTTGAAGCTGTTTCTGTACTAAAAAATCTTCATCTACAAGAACCTCGTATACCCGATGATGCAGATTATGCAGCAGAAACCGCCCTACATGTGCGTACCCTAGCACAAGGATTATCAGGAGCAGTAAATTCTGTTTACAAAACAGAGCTTGATCCTTCTACAGATAATGTTCAGATGCATGCTTTGGGATTTCTTATGCAAACTACAGCTGGACACCCAGAAAACCTAGATCTTTTATATGCCGTTTTTGGAGAAGAAGATGATTCTGCTCCGATCGCACACCCTGTTCCAAAGCCAGCAAGAGCACAAAGACCTGCTCCAGCGAGATCAGGTAGGCCTAGTCCTGAAGTCAGTCCCATTACATCCCCTGTGGAAATTCAATATCTTAATGAAGCCCTCATTATTGAATACGATGATGGTACTCAAGATACTGTTACACCCACCTTAAGAAGAAGGTTGGCTTATCTTATTGGCACAATGGCAGGTTATGAACGAAATGGCTTTTGGAGATCTGTAAGCGGTCCCGCTGTTGTTGGACGAATGGAAGAAGAAGTAACTCAATTTGCTTTAAACCAAAATCTCAGAAAAATATCGAAGATAATACATGGCGATAAAACATTAGGCTACAGATTCCGAATACCAGAGGCTCTTCAACAAGAATTACTAACAGCTAAAGGTACGCTCCATATTTCCGATAGCTATATTATGGGTGATGATGAACTAAATGACTATTACAGCAATCTACCTCTTAAAAAACCAGGTAGGAATCTCCGACTTGATTTTCCTATAATTGTTAAAGAACTAATCGAAATGGATCCTCGAGATTCGTTTCAATCTTGGCACGATGCAGGATTTAATACTGAGCCAGCAGATACAAAAGGCGGTCCTTCTCGCTTGATTGCCGGCATGCTTCAATCATCATGTATTAGGCGAAGGATTGACAGATTGTTATATATAATGCCCAACACAAGTCTTCCCCAATACGAAGGACAAATTCTGTGGTTACTGGACCAGCTTGCGATAGGTCCCCAAGAACTTCCTCACATAATCCCGCAAGATGCAGCTGCGTCAACTGAATTATCACTTGGAGAAATTCTAAAAGCACGTGATATATTATTAAAAAAATCACATCGGGATTATTTAAGAGATCCAGCATTTACTCGATTTTTACGACATCTCATACGATTTACTCAACTTGATATTGATATCGAAGAGGCGGAAAGTGTTGATGTTAAGGATGTTTTTAATAGAATCATGGAAGCTGCTGCACGTGAAGAAGCGAGTATTGACCAACTTCACTCCTCCTAAGTGTCTTGACATAACCTCCCGTCCCCAATTTTTCCCCTATATCTCGAGCAAGAGATCGTATATAAACTCCTGAACCGCATGTGATTTTCAACTTCAAAAAGGGGTAGGAATATTCGAGAATTGAAATATCATTAATGATAACTCTGCGAGGCTTCAGAACAAACTCCTCTCCCCTTCTCGCCCTCTTATATGCAGGAACACCGTTAACTTTTATCGCGGAATATCTTGGAGGTGTCTGACCAATCTCACCTATAAATCCACTCAGGACTTCTTCGATCCTTTTTCTTGTCAATTCTCCACTTTCAAATTTCAAATCTCCATTCACGCTAATCGGCCCTTCTGCATCGTCCGTCTCCGACACTTTTCCTAATTCAATTTCAACTTCATAAACTTTTTTGGTATTTTTTAATATAGATTGAAGTTGTTTTGTAGCTTCCCGTCCTACACCAATAATTAATAATCCTTCAGCAAGGGGGTCCAGTGTCCCTCCATGGCCAATTTTCTGCCCAGGATATTTTTGCTTCAATTTCCGTATGACGTCATAAGAAGATATGCCGGGAGGCTTATAAACGGGGAAAATATTTTTCATCTTGACAGCAACCTCTTCCCTCTTCTTTTAAGATCTTTTAAAAGTTTCTTTAAATCCTTTGTTTCTATTCGTACAATCTGCATCTGTTTTCCTTTTTGAAATATTGAAAGAACTCCCTCAAACACTCCACCCTGTTTCTTCTCAGTAATAGTCAATTCTGCTTTGCGAACACCTTTACGGATATTTAAAATACTTCCTAGTCTCTGCGAAAACGCGCCTACCATTTGCGCACTTGTCTGCGAAAGATTTCGTGTGTAGAGCTCAAAAGGAGCAAAAATCGGTTTACCTACAAATATCTTTAAAATATCTTTTGTTGTTACGATACCTACTGGTTTCATTTTAGGCTCTATAATAACAACACTGCCTATTTGCTTATCAAGAATAAGTTTAATAACATCAAATAAAGTGTCTTGCTTTGTGAGTGTGAGTACATTGTGCTTATAAAAATTCTTCACAGCTTTTTGCATTATTGCATCTTTATTACCTTCACGAGAAGCGTAGTTTTGTCTTTCTCGAGGGACTGAAACGTAATTAATAACATCGTAATAAGTCAATACACCAAGCAATTTTCTTGTAGGAGAAATCACGACGAGTTTCGATATCTTATAATCCTTAAAAAGTGACATTGCTTTTGAAACATAATCGTCTTCGTGGATTGTTATGAAGTTCCGATTCCCTGAAAAATCACCGATGCTCATTTGAAACCGCTCGTCATCTTTAATACATGATAGAATTCGTCGAGCCGAGATAATTCCAATAAAAATATCATTTTCAAAAACGGGTAAATAATGAATTTTTGATTCCATCATAAGTCGCGCAGCTTCCTCTAATGAATCGCTTCCCTTGACTCTCGGGGGTTTAACAAGCGCGGTGTTGATGTGTGTATGTGCTGGATATGACTTTTTAATCAGGCAGAAATAAGGATTAATAACACCAAGAAACTCGTCATCCTGAAAAATAAATGCTGCATCGTGTGAGGAAGATAATAAGCCTAGCGCAGAAGTTAATGATTCTTGTGGAGAGATTTTGATGATATTGTCGGTTTTGACAAAATCTCGTACCTTCATTATTTTCATTATAACATGCTCTCTAAATTATGCAAGCACCCGAGGGTGTGGAAACATGAAAACAAGTTGTATTTGCCTATTTTGTAAGATCGTGGTTATAATATTGTATAAATAATTTGTACATAGAATCTTAACTACTTTTATTCGCTTTGGTCTCAATGAATTGTTATAATACTTGTAATTTGCCGGGGTGGCGGAATGGCAGACGCGTAGGTCTCAAAAACCTATGAGGGCAACTTCATGTGGGTTCGACTCCCACCCCCGGCACCACGTAGGAAATTGCAAGCGAGTGGGGTTCGCCTCGCTTCGCTCGGCGACTAATTTGTATTCAATTTTGGGGGGAGAAAATTTTTTAAAAATAAAGTCGAAAGTTAAATTAATCAAGTAATAAAATATTATGGACACAATCAACAGCATCTCAACAGGTCCCTTAACACAAAAAAAGGTTTGGAAATGGTATCTTGTTTTATCGATAATATATTCCTCGATAACAATCCTAACAGGAATAATTTTTCTAGTTCCTGGGCTAGTATTGCCCATTCTCGCACTGTGGGGTCCGGTCGTTCTCGCATGGTTTGTATTTGAGATAGTGATGTTCATATTGATAATTAATAAGAAAATAGAAAAAGTTGCATTATGGTTACCATCACTTTCTATTTTTGATTTTATTTTTTCGATCGTTCTCGGTGTAATTGTTGGTGCAACATCGGGGCCCGCTGGATTACAAAATCCTGTTGTCGGTATTCTATCGGTTATTTTCCCCATCATTATTCTAGGTATCGCTATCAAATTAATTTTAAGAAAATAATTCTCTTGCATTTGTAATATAATTGCCGCCAAAGAAAAACTTGAAATTGTCAGCGGTGCGGCTCCGTCGCCTTTCCGAATTTTCGCGGAGGGACTTTTTCCCCGAAATGCGTTCGCACTAATTCAAGAATACTGCACCTTCTGATAAATTACATAAATCATCTTTCCACTTGACAAACATGTTTGAAAGAACTATCATTCCTTTTGGGTTTTTTACAAAAAAGTATAATTTTCCATAAAAAACTGGTTTTTTTAGGAAAAAATGAAGAAAATCAGACATTTTCTCTCCATAACAGATTTATCTCCAAAGGAATTTTGGCAGGTTATGCAACTCTCCAAAAAACTTAAAACCGAACATAAAAGAAAAGGTGCTAATAAAGAGATCTTTCCAAACAAAACACTCATTATGATTTTTGAAAAACCATCACTTCGTACTAGGATTTCTTTTGAAGCAGGAATGACTCATGTAGGTGGTCATGCTATCTATCTTGGACCTTCTGATATTGGTATGGGTTCTCGTGAAGAGCCGAGGGACGTTGCAATTGTTTCTTCAAGCATGTCGGATATTATTATGGCTCGTACGTTTAAACATACAACAATCGAAAATCTTGCACAACACGCTACTGTGCCAGTCATTAATGCTCTTTCTAACATAGAACATCCTTGTCAAATTTTAGCTGATTTCATGACTATTTGGGAAGTTAAAGGAAAATTAGAAGGACTTAGACTGGCTTATGTAGGCGACGCAGAAAATAATGTTACACATTCCCTTGCATTAGGATGCGGTTTGTTAGGCATGCATTTTTATGTAGGAGCACCTAAGGGTTACTGGATGGATGCAGCAATTTTTAATAAGTCTCAAGCCCTCGCAAAAAAAACAAACGTCTCAATCAAACAGACTACAAAGCCCCAAGAAGCGGTGAAAGGCGCCGATGTTGTCATAACAGACACATGGGTTAGCATGGGTGATGAAAAAGAGAAAAAAAAGAGATTAAAAATCTTTAAGCCATACCAAGTAAATAGCAGTCTTATGAAATTGGCCCACAAAAAAGCTATTTTTTTACATTGTCTCCCCGCGTATCGAGGAAATGAAGTTTCATCTGATGTGATTGACTCAGCGCGATCGGTTGTTTTTCAAGAAGCAGAAAATCGATTACATGCTCAAAAAGGATTAATGGCGTTTTTACTTAACCAACCATGACTAAAAACAACCCTTTTTTCAACAAAAGTTTCATTTCGATAGACCAAATATCATCAAAAGCAGACGTTGATTTTATCTTCAAGGTAGCAGATAAGATGAAATATGTTGTTGAAAAAAATAAACACTTTGAACCCCTCAAAGGAAAAACCGTAGCAGTGCTCTTTTATCAACCAAGCACACGCACGTTTACCTCATTTGTTGGCGCTGCTAAACGACTTGGCGCATATGTTATTGATATTCACGAAATGGATAGCTTTAGTTCTGCTGTGAAAGGTGAAACACTTGAAGACACCATCAAATCTATTCACCAGACAACTGGTGCTAACGCCATTGTTTTACGCCATCCTGAAGACAATTCAGGAGAACTCGCCGAATCGGCAAGCTACGTTCCAGTAATAAATGGTGGGAGTGGAAAAAAAGAACATCCTACTCAAGCACTTCTTGATTTATATACAATTTATGAGAAGTTTAAACGACTGGATAACCTCCATATAATGATGGTTGGAGATCTTTTGTATGGTAGAACGATTAAATCATTAGCAAAACTCCTTGTTAAAATTGGTAAAAATATACACATCACATTTGTGTCTCCAAAAGAACTCAAAGCTCCAAAAGAACTCGTGAAAACACTCAGGGAAAAAGCAGAAGTTTCTCAAAAATCGGTCTTTGGACAATCCATAAATGATGTTGATGTGATTTATATGACACGAGTACAAAAAGAGTGGTTTGAGAAGGAAGGTAAAGTGGATGAATATGAAAGGCTTAAGTTGAAATTTATAATGGATTTGGAACTTGTTCGAAAAATGAACAAGGATGCAATTATAATGCATCCACTTCCTAGAGTCGGTGAAATCCTCCAGGAAGTGGACGATAATCCTCGTGCGTTTTATTTTAGACAGATGCGGTCGGGTCTCTACATCCGCATGGCTCTGCTACATAGTATTCTGCTCCCATAAAAAATTAAGCAGTAACTGATAACGCTCCAAAGTTTGGTTGTGGTGACATTAAGGTCCCCTTTTCATGGTGTTTTTTTTGAACTTGTAACTCAATTTCTCGTAATGCATTACGAAGATGTATTTCTGCCGAAGGGCCAAAAAGACGAGCAAGAGAAGCTCCAATAATCGTGATATCACCTATCTCACCAAGTACACCAATAATCGGATCTTTTTTCTCTAATCGCGCAGTCTCCGCTGGTGATCTTGAGCTCAACCATGCTTGGATAGGGGGCCTTCTGCGCAGAGGTACGCGGAGTTGTTGCAACTCAAGTGGTAAATTGCCAAGGGCTTCATGAAGTTCTGCTATCTCTTCACGTAATTTCAAAAGTACGCTATCGAGACTCTTATGCGCCTGCGCGTCAAATGCAGCTACATTTGCAAAAAGTCCTCCAAGCGTTGGCTCTATGTCTGCTGACGAAGCCTCACCTTCTAGATATCTATCATCACGTTTTTGAATTTTTGCACTAAGCATTCGCACAAAATTTCGTGCACTTTCGGGATCTTCATCGAGATCACCCCATAATCGCAAAGCATGTGCGAGATATTGTGCATATGCTCGGACAAATATTCTTCCTGGATCTGCGTTTCGTATATGTACTGAATCACCATTAAATACGGAAAGTTCCTGTTGTGCGGCAAGATCGAATACGTGCGAAGAGGCTTCAAGATTATCAAGAACAGAACCCAACTCTCTTCTATGGATTTCAGGAGGACCATTAAGAATATGGGCGACATCTTGAAATTCACCAAACGTAGGAGGTCGATCATGAGGAAGTAAGTGTGTAGCTTCAATTAATTCAGGTTGCATATTTAATACTATAAGTTTTAATAATTTTATCTATATATAATTAAAGTAGCATAAAAATATCCGCTTGTCAAGTACTATCGGATAGTATTGTTTAAAATACTTAGGATGCAGAAATCTTACTTAGGAAAAATTATCTGTTGTATACTTACCATATGCGCATCATCTTGGCGTCTCAATCACCCCGACGTAAGAAGCTGCTCAAGCAGATCGGTCTCCCCTTCTCTGTAGATCCAAGTACGTATGATGAAATAATAGATAAAAAAATGACACCAGAAGAACTCGCAGTATACTTATCACGAAAAAAAGCAGAAGACGTTGCTCGTCGATATAAAAATGCTCTTATTGTCGGCGCCGATACGTTTGTAGTATTTCATAATGAGATTATTGGTAAACCTCAGGATAAAACACACGCGTTTGAAATTTTAAAAAAATTCAGCGGGAAAACTCATATGATAATCTCTGGTATAACCGTTATTAATACTAAGACTGGGAAAATGATTTCTGAAACGGAGCAAACACGTGTTACTTTTCGCGTCCTTAGTGACGCAGAAATTAAAGCATATGTGCAAACTGGTGAACCACTCGATAAAGCTGGGGCATATGGTATACAAGAACGCGGAGCGAAATTTGTGAAGAAAATCGAAGGAGACTACTTTAATGTAGTGGGATTACCCATCTCAAAATTGATATACATCCTGCAGCAGTTCGGGATTAAAAATTTCTAAACTAAGTTCATCCAACACCGAGGGTTATAACCCTCGGTGTTGGAAATGGATGTCAGTAGGAAGTATAAACAATACTATAGGAACAATCCATATATGATATAATAAACACCACTATGACAGGTGCTCCTGACCGAGATTCCCAAGACGCAGCAATATTTTCTTATGGTGAAACAGGAGCGCATCACGTTGAATATCTCGCTCATCCTATTTTTGGACCATATAAATCTGTGGCACTTCGGTTATTACAGCCCCAACCTGGAGAAACTATCTTAGATGCTGGTTGTGGTGCAGGATTAGACGTATTTAATTTAGCTCAATTAGTTGGTAGAGAGGGACATGTTGTTGGTGTCGACAGAGATCCTACAATGTTACAAGCAGCTCGCACAACTCATCTTGAGCGAGGAAGCCCTGCAAATGTTGAATTTCAGGTTGGTGATCTATTGCATTTGAGCGGATTAAAATCAGATACTTTTGATCGAACACATATCGATAGAACACTGCAACATGCTGGAGCAACAGGATATGATGATGAGGCTCCAGCTCGTGTGCTTGCTGAACTTAGACGTGTAACAAAACCCTCGGGATTAATTCAAGCCTGCGAACCAGATTCGAGTAGCATTGTCATCAATACCGATCCACGCTTCGCGACAACTACCCACCGAGTTCTTAAAAGTTTTATACAAGCGAGAGTTATGCGTCATCCCATGGTAGGTCTAGATCTTAGAAGATTATTTAAAGAAGCAGGTATAGATGTTAGAAACGAAGTACAAGTCCCTCTTATTGTCCAATCTTATGAGGATGGGCTCGCTATATTACGATTGAGAGAACTTGCTCAACATGCAATTTCCTCAGAAGCACGCGATCCACTTTCAATAGATGAAGCCGAAGCATGGCTCCAACATCTTGAAGATATGGATAGAAGAGGATTATTTGTCGCAGTCATCCCTATGCATATAGTTACGGGACGAGTAGTAAAATAAAAAATGTTTTATTCTTTGATTTTTGTTGCTTTCCACTCAAATCCGTGCTATAATCTTCCACTTTCTCGGAAATTATTTTATATACATGTATGCCAAGGCCAGAAGATCCAGTTGACGAACATAGAACACTTACAGAGCTTGAACAACGAACAACTGTTGAACGCGTAGTAGTGCTAACACCAGACACTCCAGATGTAGATCGCCATGCTCGTGATGTTCTCAGTATTCTAAGTGATCCCTCTGTTCTTGAACATATGGTTGTCGACGATGTTGATGGGTCTTTTGTTGAAGGTCTTATTACTAATCCTGAGACACGATTATATGTGGCACTTAATCCAAGTGACGAGGTTATTGGAACAACCACTGCAGCAAGTCCACCAGCACGTATTCGCGTAACAGATGGTGTGGAAATTCATATTGCGATGAACTCGTTTCTTTATGGAGCAGTTTGGCCGGGATTAGAAAGACAAGCAAGACGCAAGCCTGGTGAGCGTCCTGGTATTGGTAGACAAATGGTAGAACTAGTTGCGTATGAGGAGTTTGAGAAAAGATATCTCGAACAGGGCAAGGCTGTTTCTGCGTATTGGCTTCGTACGCTAGGTAATGTACATGGATGGGATAGAGTGAATGAACTCTGCATAAGTCTTGGTCTTATGCCACGATTTGGTTACACAAATCTTGTAACACTATTCAGAGATGGAACAAATGGCGTTAGGTCTCAAACAGATTATCCCGGTATAGAATATCACTGGCCATTTTTATTGTATATCTATAAAAGAATACAACAAGAATACGAAACATTAAAAGCCATACCAGTTCCTCCCATTATGGAAACATATTTCCGAGAACATATCCAGCAATTTCTAGAAATGGAACAATGGATCAATGGACAACAAGAGGCGGCACGGACAAGAACTCCTATCCTTCGTTTTCCACGCTATAGAGAAAGCACCCCTTGACATTACATCTGCTTTGCTTTTCTACCTCCTTTTTGCTATGATGTAATAATTTTTATATGCAGGTATCAGATTTCATGCATAAACCGATCGCGAAAGTGTCGCCAAACGACACCGTGAAAACGGCAATGAGACTGATGCTAAGCCTCGCCGTTGATGGTCTTCCTGTTTGTAAAAATGATACGTACGTTGGCTCAATAGCTGAAGAAGATATTCTCCATAATGTATACCCTTCTATTCAGGATTTCATGAGTGGTTCATTTGCGCATAATTTTGAAGATATGGAACAAAATATGCATGATTTACTTCCAAAAAAAATTAAAACAATAATGAACACTAGTTATGTTAAACGTGCTATTCGTCCAGACTCCTCAATCCTCCATGCTCAGACACTGATGATGAATAACGAGATTAGTCACCTCCCTGTGGTTGACAATAACGGAAAATTTGTAGGAATTATATCTCAAGGAGATATATTTAAACGTCTTTTAGGTATAGAGATCCCACATGATGATAGTGCAGAATTTCATAATTGGGCGGCAAGCCACTATGATTTAGTTCAAACATGGGATACCAGACTCAAAGGAGAAATCCCAAGTTTAACAAGCCTTTTCAAAAAAAATGGGGCTAAATCGATTATTGATATTGGCACTGGAACTGGTGAACATGTCATTGCCCTTGCCCGACAAGGATTGTATGCCACGGGAATCGAGCGCAGTGAGCATATTTTAAAAAAGGCATTAAAAAAACGCTTCAGACTACCAGACACACTCCAAAAAAGAATCACGTTCATTCACGGTGATTACCTTAGTGAGCTTAAAAAGAAAAAAAACTCGTATGATGCTGTGATTTTGATGGGAAATATGCTTGCGCATTATCCCAAAGATTGGAAAAAAATACTTGCTCTCATACCTCATATTCTCACAAAGGGTGGTACGCTCTTTCTTCAGATGACCAATTTTGAAAGTATTCTTACTACTAGAAAAAAAGTAGTACGACTTAATATAACTCACTCAAAGATAACTAGACGACAAAAATATGCGTTTCTCAGTTTTTATGATGATCCATACGGATCTGCAGGCGACCTTCTTCTCAGTATCGCAGTAATGGGCCATGATGGGCTTCGCTGGAGTCAAAAATCTATAAATAGTCTACCGATTGCATATCTTGACCAAAATGCACTCCAGAGAGAGCTTAAAAAATGTGGTTTCAAACACATCCGTTTTTATGGAAGCAATTATGGTGAAAAGTTATTTAATATCTACAAGCCAGAGGAACATCTTTGGCTCAATGTAGAAGCACACATATAACATGGTTGTTCGAGACTATATTTTTAGAAAACCAATAACAATAGATCAAGAAGAACCTGTAAGCACAGCTATAAAGATCATTTTTAATGTAGGTGTGAGTATAGTTCCAATAGTAAAACATAAGCATAGGAATAAAAAAATTGTTGGCATTTTAACACAATATGATGTTCTTGAAAAACTACTTCCCTCAGTTAAGGAATATATTAAAGAATTAGAAACATCTCATGAATCATACGAAGCAATTGAGCGAAGATTGCCAGCATTTCTTACACAGCCTGTAAAAAATGTGATGCAATCTCCCCCAATCACCGTATCACTCGACACACCTCTTCTTAGAGCACAATCAATTATGCTTCGACATAAATTTAACCGACTTCCCGTTGTGGATGCACAAGGTCATGTTGTTGGAATCGTTTCCCAAAGTGATGTTTTCCATGCTCTAGCAGGTCATGAGATCCCTTATGATACACACGAAGATTTCCATCAATGGACTTCCTACTATTATGATCAAATCATCTCTATGGTGGAAAAAGTTCGTATGGATATTCCTGGCTTGGAGAACATATTTGAAAAGCGAAATGTTTTCCGTGTTCTCGATATTTTCAGCGCAGATGGTAGTAGAGCTGTTGCTTTAGCACGTAAAGGGTATAACGTCACAGGATTAAATCGGTACGAATATTTTCATCGAAAAGCTTTAGAAGAGAAAGCTAATTTCCCAAAACACAGTCACAACAAACCAGAATTCATACTCACTCAGTATAATGAGTTTCTGAAAGATAAAAAGGAAGATTTTGATGCTGCACTCCTTATGGATAATGAACTCGCCCATCATCCCACTACCTATAAAAGATTATTAGCAAACACAAGTAAAAGTCTTGCACGAAAAAATGCAGTTATAATGCTGCAGTTAGCAAATTTTGAGAAAATATTTACTGTGGACAAACAGTTTCAAAACTTTACCGTGTCTTCTTCGAAACTCTCAGATAATGTGAGATATGGATTTCTTGAATTCTATGATCCTCCTGTTCATAAAGGCGCTCATGTAACACTTAATGTTTCTATCTATAAGTACGGTCAAAATAGATGGCACAATGTAGGTATGAACAGCACCCCTATAGCGCATATCACAGAAAAGTCAATTATCAAACTTCTCAAAACACATGGATTTAGAGATATTAAAACGTATGGGAGCAGGTTTCTTGAACCTATTTTTAAACAAAAATTTATACCTCTTAAGCATGACTGGCTTAATGTCGTAGCTACAAGATAACTTTCAAAATTTTCAAAAATGATAACTAAAGAAACGGGTCTATTGTCAAGATTGGCACGAGTATTAAAACCTTCAGACGGTCGGGAGCCCTTAGTGTCTGGAGATGGTCGCCCCGCTGAAATTGTTGTATATGATCGTTTACGGCAACGTGTTGCGAGAGATCTTACTACTAATTGGGATACGCTTGCGTGGTGGAATAACGAAGTCGCAACTACGGGTGACGATTATGCATTTCTATTCCATATGGCGTTTCCCCATGGAGTAGTTTCTGGCCAACATCGTGGGTCATATGCACAAAGATCAGTCTTAGTAGATGTTGGTGAGGGTCGTCCGACAAAAATACATAGAGAAGTCAGATTAGACAGTAATGGAAATTCTTTATTTTACGCTCGCTCAACATTCAATACTCCGGAAGGTGCTGAAAGAGTTGCTGTTAGCTATACATCACCACGAGAAGTTGATGGACAAACTAGATTTGACCATTGTAGATTTGAACACACTATTGATGGTGTCGGTCGCGTATTGGCCGTTTCACTTGATCCACTTGTTGCAGATCCACATGATGGGCTTGTACATTTCATGAGTTATTATGTACGGTCTGGTCGGGTATACGAACACTCAGAGACACTAAAGCACTGGGATGGAACATTAATTCTCCCCCAAGATGAGATCGACGAACTGTTCCGTGGAGACCCGATGTGTGGATAATTGATACGAGCATACAAAACACATGGTATTCGTTTTTTATATAATCGTTGGCATCTTTTCTTTAGCCATAATAATATCGTTGGTTTATTTTCTCTCTCCCCGCCTATCCCCGATCCCTTACTTCCCAAGCAATTGGAAAGATGTACCAGCTATCGTTGCTACTATATTGGAGAATGGAGATTTGAGATTGGAGAATTCAGAAAAACATACGATTATCGATCTGGGTGCGGGAACCGGGACCGTGATTTTCCCAGCTACTCTGGAGGCTTATCGGAGAGGTTTAAAAACTACGTTTGTTGCTGTAGAAGTAAATCCTTTTCTGGTTTTTATCATGCATCTTCGTCGACTTTTTCACCCTCATAGAAAAGCCATTAATATAGTAAGGGCTGATATGTTTAATATAGATAGGAATTACATTCTCAAATCTCTCTGCCAATCGGCGGATCCAAATCTCAATACTATCTACCTCTATGTAGGTAATCTAGAAGACACCAAGGTCAAAAAAATGCTATCTCAATTTCCCACCGGCACAAAAGTGGTCTCATACATGTATAAAATCCCAGGGTGGGAAAAGAGGCTAAAAACAACTAAGTCAGGTCAACATTCCATATACGTATATCAGCTAGGTTTACGTATATCGCTAGGTTCAAGATAGCCTCAAATCCCACCTCGGGAGTGGGATTCGAGGCTGAATCTGTGTTTGTTAATTGATTTTTTAAAACTATATGTTAAACTATAGGATATATATAGGTGAATTCAAAGCCGTCTATTTGCGTGGGCGGTAATTGCATTCGCACCTTGAAAAAATGAGCAGATAGCTGTTTCCCTATTTTTAGGATTACAGGTATCTGTCCCGCTTAAAAAGCGGGATTCAGGTTAGCTCATCTCACAAGAGATCGAGGGAGAAGAAAGTTGAAATTCATTGGTAAGTTTCAATAGTCTTCCCCCTTGATCTCATCACTGGGATGAGATTACACAAGGAGGTGAGTACTTGAACCCGACAGTTACTGAAGTAACACGCCGGCTTCACAGCGCCGCCCTGCAGCGACGCCAGGAGCCCAGGCTCCACGCCGAACGCGTACGCGTAGGCACGAACTGGTTGGCCGCCCTGGCCATCCTCTTTGTGCTCGCGCTGTCGCTCGGCATCATCAACATCCGCTAGGTCCACACAAGGAGGTGAACCGAAACAACACAACTGAATAAGTACGAAGCTCAAGCGTATCCGAACCCGAACCGAAAGGACTCGAGCATGACCCCCACACGACGTCTCATCATCACGCTGACACTGGTCGTCAGCATCCTCGGCTTCGCCGGCACGACCAACGCCCAGGGCAGCAACTACCTCACCAACGCCAGCTGCACGGTGACGAGCCAGTCCGCCGGCCTCGGTCCGAGCATCGCCGTCAACGTGGACGACAACCAGGATGGTTACGTCGACTGGTCGTACTGCCAGCCAACGCAGCCCCCGTCGTGGCAGAAGCCCGACACGACCTACACGTTCACCGACCCGTACGGTCAGTCCTGGCAGAACCTGCCGTACGACTCGTACACCGACCAGCTCCCGAGCTACCTGCCGTTGTACCAGGAGAACTTCTACTGGGGTGCCGGGGGCTATTACGACGCCTACAACGACGCGTTGGTGCCGCAGTCGTACTACGACTACTACTGGCGGTAGGACGATGCGAACGCGTTCAAGGATCGTCGTCCTTCTCATCCTCGTCCTCGCCGTCGCGGTAGGATTCGCCGTGCCAGGCATCGTCAGCGCGCAGGGCGGCTACGGCTACTACGGCTACTCCAATGTCCCCCGCTCGACCTGGCGCATAACGGGTTACACGTGCGCTCCGGTCCACGCGTTCTGGGACGCCAACGGCGGCTTCGTGAGCCCCGGCATGTCGCCAGAGGCCATGAGCTGCTGGGAGACGCTGGAGGTACCCTGGTACTAGGCTTGACGACCTGAACTCTTGTCTCGGCACGCCGCCTTGGTGGTGTGACGGGACTCCCCCCCGCCCGCGGTTTACGCCGGATGAGCGATCATTCGCCGTTCCCCCCGCAGGCGGTAGCGGCGTGGAAGGAGCCGGGCTGTGCCTGGTGTTTGTGCGCTTGACGCGAGAGTCGACACTCCGGTGTCAACAATCCCCAAGCAATCAACACCTCGCCAGTCCCGGCTCCTTCCACCCGCATCAGTACCTCCAAATTTCTATCGGTCTCCGCCAGTTAAGAACAATTTAATATTCATGTGCTATCCTCTCCGTATGATCAGCTCTATGATTCGTATATTAAAAGACATCATAAGTGATATTTCTGCTGGGTGGCTTGGAATTGCTTTAATCTTGCCTTTCAATAAAAATTTCAATTTTGAGGAGTTGATTGGCATTATCTTTTTTAGTATTCTCTATTTTGCAGTTGCTGTTTTATTAGATAAACATTTAATACATGATTATAAAATCTGAGGCTCTTACTCAAATGGAGATACTCGGAGCACTGTTACTCATCTGTGTCCTTCTTATTTTTATTGCGTTTATGATGGTTGAACAAAGAAGTAAAAGAGTCGAAAAACAAAAGTAAAATAGGTGATCTCAGCCCTTTTCTACACCAAAAAACCGTACTCTATCAGCACGAAACATCATCTCTATTTCTCCTGTAGGTCCATTTCTGTGTTTCGCAATAAGAAGTTTAAGAATTCTTTTTGATTCATCCAGAAGATCTTCTGATTCCTCCTGACCGTATAAAAACATCACTACGTCAGCATCCTGTTCAATAGATCCTGATTCACGAAGATCGGCAAGCTGAGGCTTCTTCTCACCCCTGTGTTCTATTGCTCGAGAGAGCTGTGAAATTGCCAAAACAGGAATTTTTAATTCTCGAGCCATATTTTTCAAACTCTGTGAAATAAATGAAACTTCAACCACACGACTTTCCATTCTTCGACCTGATGTCGCAAGCTGCAAATAATCAACAACCAACATTTTTAATCCCTTTTCAATGATCAGTTTTCGGGCTTTTGTACGCATCTCAAGCACCGAAGCGCCTGGTGTATCATCAATATATATTGGGGCTTCAGAGAGTTCCCCCATCGCTTGCGTCAGTTTTGTATAATCCTGATCACTCAACTTACCAGTTTTCAATTTCCATGCATCAATATCAGCTTGTGCCACAAGCAAACGATCAACCAATTCTTCTTTGCTCATTTCAAGTGAGAAAAACCCCACTGGTATTTTTTGATGCAAAGCCACATGCATAGCTATGTTAAGTGCCATGGTTGTTTTTCCAATACCTGGTCTTGCAGCAAGAATGATAAGATTAGAATCCTGAAAACCAGCAAGTTTTCTATCAAGTCCTGAAAAACCTGTAGGAACTCCTCGTATTCCTGTACCCGACTTCATAAACACTTCGAGTCGCTCAAAGCTCTCTGCAAGAATTTCCTTTAGTTCTATAAAATCCCTGTGAAGGAAAGCCTGAGAAAGACCAAAAATCTGCGATTCAGCAGTATTAAGCAAATCTTTAACATCTCCTGATTCGTCAAAAGATTTTTCAACGAGTTCTGATGCGAGAGATATCAACGAACGCTTGATATACGTATTTTTCACAATCTCTGCGTAATGCTTCACATAAGCAGAGGTTGGAACTGTTTCAATAAGATTTGCCAGATATTCTGCTCCTCCAATTCTCTTAAGACTCCCTTCTTCTTTTAACTGAGCTGTTAACGTAACAGCATCAATTGGTTTACCTTTCTCAAACAGCATGAGAATAGCGGTAAAAATATTTCTATGTTCATCAAAATAAAAATGGCGGGGTTGAAGAATCTCAGCAACCGTATTTACTGCAGATGAATCAATGAGTATACCTCCAAGAACGGATTTCTCGGCAACACTATCATGCGGGGGTACGCGCGAAGCCGGTGCAGACTGTTTTTCCTTGGCCATGTTTTACGCTACTTCCATGACAACCACGCTCATTTCTTCTCCAATATCTTGTTTTTTGATTGAAAACTTATTGACAGGTTCTATGCCGGATACACCGACCGCTTGGATAAAATCACTAACTGGAGATAGCTTGTCCATAATATTTTTGGTGAAGCCGATATCTGTTTTATAGTGCATAGGTATTACGACTGCTGGTTCTATTTTTGATACAATATCGCTTGCTTCATCTGGACCAATGGTGTAGAAACCTCCCACAGGAATCATCAGTATATCAACTCCATCAATTTGCTCAATAAGTTCATTGCTCAGGACATGGCCAAGATCACCGCAGTGTAATATGGAAATATCATCAATTTCGATTTTATAGAGTGTGTTTATGCCCCGTTCAGATCCTTGGTTCTTGTCGTGATAAGTATCAAATCCATAAATTCGGACGCCGTTTTTTTCATACTCTCCAGGAAGATTCACTACTAAAGGATTGCCTTCAATCAGTCGGGCTGCGTTATGGTCCTGGTGTTCGTGTGAGATGGTTACGATATCTGCTTCAACCTTTGGAAATTTTCTCGCCATCATAGCTGGATCATATGGATCGGTAACAACTTTACCCTTCTGGCCGCGGATAAAAAAAGAAGAATGACCTAAATATTTGATATCCATAGTGCAGATAGGATAGCAAAATCAAACCGTGAAGTCAAAAGAATGTGTAAAGGGATGTGTGAGCCTCATCACACACGTGCTCTTGCTGCTGCGCGAGCCTTAAATGCTTGTATCGAATGTCCTTTAATATTATGAGATCTTGCAGCAGGATTAATTCTTTGCTGTTCGTCAACATTTAAAGTTAGAACATTTCCTTCAGGGGTTTCAAATACATAATAATAACCGGAATCGTCCCCTTTTTGATATTGATCAAATGCTTTTAGTAAGTCTTGCAGTAATAGAATATCTGTCGTGGGATGATCAGCTACAAAATGTTTTAACTCATGTCGTAATACTGTGCCTGCAGTACTACCCGCAATTAGATATTCCGCATTCGGATTATCTACACGTGATAACAAGGAAGGATCAGGGTGTGAATGTTCAACAATTGGAGCAGCTGCTGAAATATAATTATCCCCGACCAGCCTGTATCCAGCACCTTCAACAAATTGTCTAAATTGAAATTCTGCTTCTTGCACGTAGTCGTTTCTTACTGCAAGAAAAATTATTGTGTCTTTTTTTATTGTTCCATCACTCTGTGGGATTTCTGGAGAAATATGCAATCCTTTATGACCTATTCTTAATCTCAACTCTTCTTGAGTTAGCGTTCGTAAAAATGGTTCATTTATAATATTCAACTAACCAACAATATTACTATATTGTTCCTGTGTGATCTTCCTGTCTTGAAGATCTTGTGCAAATTGAGCCACCATTCGATCATGTTTAGCTAACACTGCATCCTTGCGTTGTAGATAACTCGCAGCTCCTTTTTCTTCCGTTTGTCGCATACTTTCCAATATGGTCGATTCAAAAGGTAAAAGCTCTTTTTTTAAGTCGTCAGGTATAAATTCCCATCCAATATATGAACTATCCAAGAGGACAATAGTAAGCGAATGTGAAGGATTTGCTTTAAGTTCATTAAAAGCAGGTTCATTTTCAAGTGCACCGGCTCTAATATGAAGTCTCACATCAGGGAGATCTCTAATACTTGTTCTATATTGACTCGCTAAATCCGCTCTTGATACAATATCATCAGGCAGAGGTTCATGATTCAATCTTCCTGATGTTCCTTCTTCTGTAGGTTGTCCTGATGGAGCAGTTTCGACTGGGCCATGATATTCCATGGTCCCAGGAATATCTCTACGAACGCATACATTTAAAACTGTTCCAATTTTAACGTCTTTTGGATCACTGACATCATTTGCTTGAGCAATTTCCTGCCAAGTAACATCATTGCCTTGAGCACGCTGTGTTTCCTGAATTTCCCATAAAGTATCGCCTGATCTTATAGTCACTAAACAATTAGGGTCTGTAGCAGGCGTTGTTAGAGGTGTTGGTTCAATTGTTTGAGTAGGCTCTCGATCAATCGAACTACAGCCTAAGGCTAAAGTCATTAGTCCTACTGCAGATCCCCTTGCTACATAATGTGTAATTTCACCTAAGTCTGGTCCCATATAAAAAGACTACAATATCTAAAACCGTATGTCAAGTACTATAGGATATGTGACACATATCGGTATATCACACACGCGGTGTGTGATATACTTCACACATGCCAATAATATCTCATATTGGACTATCTCGAATTGAACTGCTTCGACAACATCTAAATACTGAAAAAATTGATGCGCTTTTGGTTTCCAACCACAATAATATTTTGTATCTCACTGGTTTTAAGGGCTTGAGTACAGACGAACGTGAAGCATGGGTCTTTATTACGAAAAAAAATACATATTTGATTACAGATGGGCGGTATGTAGATAGTATCCAGAAATCTGAGTTAGCTATAAAAATGCAAGAGCTTACTCCAGAAAATCCTCTTAAAAAAATCCTTTCTACAATTATTAATAACGAGCAAATTAATATTATAGGGTTTGAGGCTGAAGATCTCTCGTATCATGAATATACATACTTTAAAAAACACGTCCATACCACATTTCAGGAGACACGAAATATTATTGGATTACTGCGTATACAAAAGGATAAACACGAGATTGAAATGGTTAAAAAGTCGTGTGAAGTTGCTGATCAATGTTTGAAAGAAATTTTCCAAACTATATCACCAGGGCAAACGGAAAAAGAAATTGCCTTTACTATAGAATTTTGGCTCAAAAAACATGACAGCGACCTGGCTTTTTCTCCTATTGTTGCTATAGATCAAAATTCAGCTATCCCCCACTATGATACAAAGAGTAACGGTACGACAAAAGTTACAGCTGGTTCAATTATTCTTATTGATTTTGGTGCGCTCTACAATAATTATATGTCCGACATTACGCGAATGATTTTTGTAGGTAAACCATTAGATGAATATATCAAAGCGTATGAGATCGTGCAAAAAGCTCAAGAACAAGCACTGAAACTTTTGGAGACAAAAAGTGAATATAAAGACATAGATAAAGCAACAAGGAACTTCATAACGCAAAATAATTACCCTTCATATCCACACTCAACCGGCCATGGGCTTGGTCTTGAAGTTCATGAAAATCCTAAGATTGCTCCAAAATCTAAAGATACTATTAAATCCGGTCATGTGGTTACTATCGAGCCCGGCGTATATATAAAAGGTAGATTTGGAATCCGAATCGAAGATACTTTGTATATCAATGACCAGAAACAACCTGAAATTCTTACTAATACACCTAAAGAATTGTTAATTATTCATTAAAATTGCGCAATTTAGCCTCAAATCCCACTCCCGAGGTGGGATTTGAGGCTAAAAATTAAAGTCCTTTTATATACGGGCTTACTTCGTTGACGTAAAGACAGTATCTATAATGCGCAATTTCACGATCGCTCGCGATAATGTTTACTGCAGCTCCTGGATCTAATTCGCCATTATTTGCTTCTTGAGCGATTTCATCTGCTTCGTCTTGAAACCAGCATGTCCGTCTTCCATCCTGGATACATTGTCCGCATAGCTCGGGGCGTGCCATAGGCCTATTATAGATTATTTTGCAGATTTTTCCAGCTCATCCTCAATCTTCTTTTTTATCTCACTCATTTCAGTCTGTTGATTTTTATCTTCCTCCTTAGTTTCTCCTTTTTCTTCTCCGTCGATTTCGAGCCCTCTTGATAAAACTTGCTCTTTTGCTGCTTGTTTCTTTTGTGGAGTCTCTATTTCAACTACTTCTTCTTCCTCTTTAATCTTTGCACGCATTTCTTGCTCCTTCACCATGGCTTGTTGCACTTGTTTTGCTGCTTCAAGTTTTGCCTTGAGATACACAAGCAACTCCTCACCTGAAAGGTTATTCACCATGAAAATAGGAAGGATATAACCGACTTCATCAAGGCCTTGTTCCTGCAGTTTCTTATCTGATGAGAGTACTTTGTTTAAAATATTACTTATTCGAACAACATCCTTCTCTACCCACTCAGGGCGCGTCTTAACATTTTCAGTGACAGGAACTTCTCCCTTCTCATACTGTTGTACCCACATACCTTTAACTTCCTCATAATCCTCAATGGATACTTTTTCTGAAGCAGGAATCTGCGTTTCAATATGTTTTTCTGGTTCAGAAACAGCGGGAAGATGTTCTTGGACGACCTTTTCTACAGTTTCTTGTTCTACTTCTTCTTGTTGCGCAACTTTCTTAGCGATATCTTTCTTTTCCTTAACTGCAACAACCGTTTTTGCAATAACTTGTTTTACCTGATTCTCTTCTACGTCAGTTTCTTTAGCAGTTTCTCGTATGAGAACGTCGGTAGGTCGCTCAAGCCTATCTCCTCGTGCAACAGTCTGTAAAACTTTTCTTGTCACATCCGTAGAAAGTTTCGTTTCACTAGCAATATTTGTAACAACTTGTTCGTCGTTAGAAATCGCGTTAAAGATGCTCCTCACAATATTTCGTGCTTTTTCCTGCGGCAGATTGAATTTGATAGATATGGTGTGAATAACCGGAATCATCTTCGGCATGGTTTGCAATATCTTTTGTTTGGCAATCTGCTGCTGCACACTTGATCGGGATGTGATAGCTGAAAGATTTCTAGCCATGTCATCACCCTTTTGTGCTCGTGTTTGGATCTCATCTCTAAGATTCATGAGCTTTTGTCGCTCGGTGGGTGTCTCTGCTTTAAATGGATTTTGTATCCTATCAAGATTTCTGGCAGCGTTTTCACGAGCTCTGTCATTAGTTTCCATCTGGGCAACCTCAGCTATATTTGATGCTCTAATTTCTATTGATTGGACTATTTTGTCTGTCGTCGCACGTTGTATATCTTGTGCTGTTTCGAGCTTCACTTTTGTGGTAACTTCTGAATCGATTTTCTTTGGCATCTTGAGCGCAGTACTTGCTGTGCCAGTTGGCCTGGGTGTTGTTGGTCCACCGCTTGGTGGAGGTGTTGGACCTGTTCTCATGGTATCGTACATAGATAGAAGAATATTCTTCATCGAATAGATGCCATCGCAACAGTAGTCTCTAAATATTCTCAAGAGCCACCACGGCAGAATAATAACCGTCCACAACATAATAAGAGATATCACATACTCAGCAAAGGTATCAACGTAGTTTGAGGTGTTGAGAATTCCTAAAGTCTGCGCTGGTCCCCCATACAATATATTTGTCGATGTTGGATATACAACCTGATTAAGACGGTTTATACGTGAAAAATCAAAGACATAAGGAATATGGACAGGAACAGTATTCCAGATTTGAGCTAAAGTCCCCAAAAAAAGTGCCATCAAAGGTCCATAAAATGCCCACTGAAAGAACACACCAATCCATATCCACCCTATATTTCGTATAAATACAAACGGTGCGAGAATGACTAAAAATGGAGAAACAACAAGTAGGAACCACAGTACAACTTTTCTCAGAATCATCATGATTCCTATAAAGTAATACGTCATGTTTGTGAAGCGAACAAGGAATTTGGAAGTTCTTGCAGAATCTACTGCACGCGTACTCCAGTTTGTACAACCTACGAATTCACGATACGCTCGTTCGCTTACCTGCAACACGTCTTTAGACGGATCATCAACGAGGAAAAGATTAAAAAGTTCGCGAACATTGAGGTTTCTGATAAAGAATTCCATCATAATATCAGCAGTTTGAATCAGTATGAGAACAATCCGTGCTGAAAACACAAGGAACAATAAAAGCAATGCAACACGTATGATAAGTGGTGATACCTCTATGCTTAGGTTGAAATTATTTCGCTGGCTTACAATGATACCTATTCCCATAATAATGACAACCAGTAAGATCAAAAACATTGCAACGTTACGAGAGAGCTCCCATACACTTAAAAGACTTGGAATATCATCAATCGATTGGTGTGTAAGTGTCCACAGCAAAAATTGACGGGAACGTTCTCCTTGCTGACCAAGAGCTGTTACTTCTGGATCTTCTACCCAGAAATTCTTTTCTTTATCAGCAAGCCATGCTTCAAAACTCGTTGCGCAATTTCTTGTATATGCTTGCGAATCTTCTGAACTTACTTTATCATCACTGGCCGCAAGGTCTGGACAATACGAAGGTTGACGTTGGGGCTTTGGAATATGACCCTGGCCACTCGCACACGGTTCCGGTGTCACCATGGGCGTAATCAATGATGATCCGGGAATAGGGTAAAATTGTGCTGAGACAGTAGACGAGAGGTAAAATAGGAACAGCGATAAGACAACGAAAATAATAGTTAAGTATCGTATAATACGCATGACCAGTTAGACTAACTTACTATTTATCATAAGGAAGTTTGTAAAGTTTTGCAATCACATGACTAAACTTAACGCCAAACAGCTACGCGCACTTCGCGACGAGGGCATAGCAGATAAAATCGACCGTCGTCCTCTCTATTTTATTCTCGACAACATATATGATACCTACAATATAGGAGGACTCTTTCGACTTGCCGATGCACTCGCAGTTTCCAAACTTTATATTTGTGGAAAATCAGATACACCTCCCAATCACAAAATACAAAAAGCTTCTATTGGAACATATAAAGTGGTTCCATGGGAATATCACAAAAAAACAACTGTATTACTTTCCAATCTCAAATTTCAAATTTCCAATCTTCAGCTCGTCGCTATTGAGCAGGACAAAAAGGCAATTCCTTACACCGAATTCACCTACACCACTCCCTTGGCATTTGTAGTGGGACATGAAACGGATGGTGTTTCAAAAGAAGTACTTAATATGTGTGACGCTATTGTGGATATTCCTATGCATGGAATTAATACCTCATTAAATGTAATCGTTGCTACAGCGATCGTGGCATATTATGCGGACCAACGCTTGACAACCAACATATAAATCCGTTATAAAGAACTATAATGGAAGATTTGCCAGAAAAGCTTCGAGAGCTAACACATAAAAAATATTTTCCTTTCATTGCTGTTATCTTTTTTGCATTTTTAACAGCGCTCGTTTTTGCACTTTTGGCTTACCAAAGCAACAATCCTCCTCTGGATAAACTACGATCTCAAGTAGGACAAGAACAACAAGGCTCCTCTCGCTCACAAACACCTTTTTCACCAATCGATAGGATCATTTCTGCGATATCAGGAAGACAAAAAACAGCAGGAGGAGGACAAGGTACAGATAAAGATGGAACAACCGGAGGGGGCAAACAGAGCCCGCAAGCACAATTACCAGACGAACAACAAGCTAAAATTATCTATGAAAAAATCCAAAAAGAAGCCCTTCCTATGCCCAAGGTCGATGTTGATGAATATGTATTAAAAACAACGCTTCCACAAGTTCCGGAGAGTGTTAATATTTACTCCTTAAAAACTAACTATACAGATGAAGAGGTAGAAACATTCGCTTCTCGACTTGGATTTAGTCCTATTGATGGTCAAAACGCAGTCCTTGAAAAAGGTAGTAAACTTACTCAGATTTATGATTTCAAAAAACAACTTTATCTTGGGTTTAATCGTAAAGATGGAACGTTTGTATTTCTTTCAGAGAAAGGCATTCCTGTAGATACTATAACATCAAACGGAAATGATATTGCGCAAACATTTTTAACAACAATCGGCATAAATCACGAGTGTTTACGCCCAGTTTCTGGATACGAAAAAACATCCCAACCTGATAGTGAATATGTCGTCCTTCATTGTGATTGGCAAACCATAGGATTACCTATTTTGAGTTCGCTCGGCATGCTTAACTTACCTGACAACCGAGCACTCACGCAGGTGCAACTTGGCGAAATTGATCCTGACACTCCCGAGCATGGAGACATAGCATTTTCATCAAACGATTCTTTACAAAAACAACCCACAGACTTCAATTCTATAATTGTCAAAATTGACCAAGCCACAGGAAATATTTTAGGAGTAAGCTCGAACTTCCAACCTATCGAAGGTGTATCCTCACTTAGCAGTGAACGTATTATTACACCGCAACAAGCACTGGCAGATCTTAACAACCAACAATCTGAATTTGCTTTTGCTACACCAACTGGAGAGGGATTTATTGATCTACGCACTGTATTTGCAAACAATATCGCTCAAGCACAATCAGCTGAAATTACGGACTTTGTTCTCGCATACAATGTTATACCGCATGTTGCTACCCCATATTTATGCCCATTTTGGCTGACTCGTTCTTTTGGTGAAATGCAAACAGGATATGGTGGAAAATTTATCCATGCGTTAAGAGCGGTAGATGATCCCCGATGTGATTTTGGTGATATTCTTGGCTTATCAACAACGCTCGTGCAAGCTGGTTTCACACCAACCCCTGCTCCAACTAATTTCAAACCACAACCATCTGTTTTTCAATCTGAAGGAAATTCACCAAAATATGGAACCTTTACTTTCAAGGGAGCAGGACAACCTCCTCAGGATAGTTCTTGCCCTGTTGCAGATCAATTCACCAATGTCGTGAAAGTAGGTT
>MFZX01000001.1 GCA_001788095.1 Candidatus Roizmanbacteria bacterium RIFCSPHIGHO2_12_FULL_37_23 | reverse complement strand
TTATCATAGATAAAGCGGAAATCACCTCAATCACTACAAACTTAATGTCTTTTGTGGATTCCTACTACTTAGTGATAGTGGTCCTTTTTATAGTGATGTTCATCGGTCTTACTATGTTTTTCTTCATTGGACGAATAGTATATTTAGCAATAATATCTCTCATTGCATTCCTAATTGGCATACATTTCTTTAAAAAACTTACTGTTGAAAAAACATACCAAATTTCACTTCATGCCAGCACCGGACCCATTCTTCTTGAGCTCATTGTAATTGTTTTCGGACTGGTAGTACCAATTCCCTTTTGGTTTTTCTTATTAACGCTCGTATTTGTTATTGCAGCTATCTACGAAGCATATATTGAGGATTGATAGGTATAGCTTTTTATGAGAGCTAGTTTTATCGGCTTTATTTTTTAGCTTCTACTTTATTTCTTTGTAGTAAAAAATCCTGAAATAACCCCTTAGTTTTTGATAGAGAATCAAAATTACCCTCTTGAATAATTTTTCCTGCATCAAATACTAATATTCTATCTGCACTCTTCAAAGTAGTGAGTCTATGAGCAATAGAAATTATTGTTTTTCCTTTAAACACCCTTTCAATATTTTGTTGGATAATGGCCTCGTTGGTGTTATCAAGAGCCGATGTTGCTTCGTCAAAGATAATAAGTTCTGGTGACTGGAGCATCACTCGTGCGATAGCAAGTCTTTGTCGTTGTCCTCCGCTTAAATTATTTCCGTTCTCAGTTACTCTTCCACTGAATCCACCCAACGCTCCTTGTATTTCTCCTAGTATGCGAGCATTTTTAGCGCCTTCAATCAGCTCGTCTTCTGATATTTCACGGTGACACCCATAAAGTATGTTTGCTTTAATTGTGCCTGAAAATATAAAAGGTTTTTGAGGGACGTAGGCGATTTTTTCTGCAATTGTTTCTCTGGAAATATCTTGTAATTTTTCATTAAATAAGTACATTTCGCCTTTGTTCCCATGTACTAATTTAAGAAGTATATGTATAAAAGTTGTCTTACCACAACCAGATACACCCACAATACCAATATGCTCTCCTCTTTTAATTTGTAGACTTATATTTTTTAATATTCCTTCTTTGTCCGCATATGAGAAATAGAGATTTTTGGCCGAGATTACAGGTTGTTTTATCCCCGATCTTATACGTAAGTTGAGCCCGTTTTTGTTAAAAGAAACATCGAGTGGCTGATTCAAGAGATTGTAAAGATCATTTACCTGTATCGAGCTTTCATGAGCTTGGTCAAGAATTTTGTGAATCTCGCGCAAGGGATTAGTAATGCTTAAAAACAAAATTGAGTAAACTAAAATGTCTCCCCTAGATATAACTCCTTGAGATGCAAGATAGATTGATAAAACAATCACTATAATGTAAAAAAATGCTTCGTTAAGATATTTTGTAGCATCAAATAAAGCCATGTAAACATGGTGTCGCATTTCTATCCTGCGCTGACTCTCTGCAATGGCTTCTACTTTGTTAACTTCAAACGGAGCTGTATTAAGAACGCGAATTGTTTCTATGCCTCCAAGCATTTCCACAACCTTACCATCCACTCGTTCCTTTCCTCTAAGCAGGGCAACGCGAATACCTTTTTGAGAAGAAATCTGTTTGACAATCAAAAATAAACCAGTGGGAATGACTAAAATCATAACAGAGGCAAGAAGTGGCTTTTGGAGAAATGCGATGATAATAGCTGCAATTGCGGTAAAAAAAATTGGCATAAACTCTAAGAAAGTTAGTTTCAATATACGAATAAGTCCTTGCATTGATCGAAATATCCGACCATGCAACGAACCGATTTGTTGCTGATATAAAAATCCTCCAATGTCCGTCTTTAGTAGCCTCTCGATTACATTGACTGTTTGTTCCTTGTCCGTTTGGGTTGCTATATTTTCTATTAAAAGTTTTCGAACAACATTCAGCACCTCCCGAGCCAAAATTACAAGTATCATTACTATAAGAAAAGGAGTAACAAGATTGAATTGAAGAGTATCGTTTCCAATGAGTTTATCTACAAGTTTCCCTAGGATGATAGCAGGGAAATTGGTAAGAAAACCGGTTATGAACATTATGAGCGTGGCAAGGTAAAGGCTTTTCTTCTCTCTCGAATTAAGCAAGCCAACCGCTCTTTTTATGCCCAAAATAATTTCAGCAAACTCTTTGTTCATGTTTTTATATCAACTTTCCAATAAGCGGATTAGCACCCACAGATTCTCGACGAAAGTTGAATCCATTCTGATAAAGTTATACATGCACCAACGGGATCATTGTACGTGCACCAATTCATTGATTGCGAGTTTACATTGCACGTGAAGTACTTATCATTTATCTCGACCTCTTGAATATTATTTTTGCATGCAAATTGAATAAAACAAATTTTTTTATCATCCTCACTAAAATATTCAAAATCACTGACACATTGGGGTCTTTGGTCATCAATAAGACGTGTAAGATTCTCAGCTTTTCTATTTTTAATAGTAGTCATACGATCAGTTTGTTCTTCAGATGCTCGCGACAAGAAAGTAAACGAAGTAGTATCACGGATAATTATCAGTGTAATAGCAAGGAAAATCGCGCCGAGTGTGATGACAACAAATGTTATGTTTCTTTTTAAAGAAAAATAATTAATGTTTTTTAACATTTATGTAATTATTTTACTAAGATTTTTCAAAGAAGGTATTGTTTTCGATGTAAAGACTCTTTTTAAACCGAATCTTCGAGCATCTGCAACAGCTTTTTGCTCCCCATATACTGATCGGACTTCTCCTAGAAGTCCAACTTCTCCAATAAATGCTGTGTCATATGGTATTGGATTATTTTTAACAGAGGAAACTATTGCGGCTATTACACCCAAATCTGCTGCTGTAGATTTTACTGAAAGTCCTCCCACGACACTTACGTAAATGTCATAGGTATCAAGAGAAAGCTTCATGTGTTTTCTGATTACGGCAAGTAGAAGTTGCAACCTGTTAAAATCTATACCCGCGGCGATGCGTCTGGGGACTGGAAGTACTGTAGAGACGACAAGACTTTGGATTTCATAGAAAAGCGCCCTGCTTCCTTCCACGCTTGCGACTAATGATCTCCCAGCAGCCTTTGTCTGACTATCTCCTATAAATACTGTTGGTTTGTCGACCTGATCCATGCCTCTATCTGTCATTTCAAATATTCCAACCTCATCAGTAGGTCCAAACCTGTTTTTGTTGGATCTTAATAATCGGAAGTACGAATGCCTTTCCCCTTCTAAATACAACACGCAATCAACGAGATGCTCAAGAGTTTTAGGTCCAGCAATGTCCCCTCCTTTAGTTACATGTCCAACAATAAGTAATATTTTATTTGATCTTTTTGCAAATTCAGAAAGCTTATTCGCAGATTCCCTGATTTGAGTAACACTACCCATACTTGAAGGGATGTCTTGTGAATAAACAGTTTGAATTGAATCGATAACAGCAATGTCAAAATCTTTACTTCTTTCTTCCAGACTTGCAATTATGGATTCTACAGAAACAGCGTAGGAAAAGAGAAGCCTTGTTGTGTCAATTTTGGTCCTATCCGCACGTTGCTTTATTTGTTCTCCAGATTCCTCTCCAGAAATATACATAGTCCTAAACGATGAGAGGATTCTTAAGAGCAATGTTGATTTTCCAACACCTGGTTCACCAGCAATTAATACAACCTCACCTTTAATAAAACCGCCTCCAATAACGCGATCGAACTCATAAATCCCAGTACTTAATCGTTCTGACGACAATGAAGAAATTTTTGATAGAGCGGTAAACTCAGCTTTTTTAAGTGACTTATTTCCAGATTTTTTTGTTTCGATAGCAGCTTCAAACGTATTCCACTCGCTACACGATGGGCATTTACCATACCAAGAAGCTGACCCATATCCACAATTAGAACAAAAATATTTCGGCATATAGGTGTATTGTACCCTAAGTACTATTAAATCATCATTAAGTTTTCAACATCTTTTTGATCACGGCTTTAAGTTCAACGATACTTTTATCATCAATAATAGAAACTATAATAATATGCTTACGTAATTTTTTTAATGTATCTTCAAGTGCTTGTGCTTGACTTCTATTTACTAAGTCGGATTTGGTCAGAACGATTATTTCTCGTTTTTTAAGAAGCTCCTCATTAAATTTCTCTAACTCATTGTGAATGCTTTGATAATCTTTGAAAAGATTTTGACCCGTGATGTCGATACAATGTAGCAAAAGTCGTGTTTTTTCTATATGTTTTAAAAATTTAATTCCAAGCCCCTTTCCTTGATGTGCTCCCTCAATAAGCCCCGGTATGTCCGCGATAATATTTCCATCCATCTCACCAAGATTGGGTTCTAATGTTGTAAAAGGATAATCTCCAATTTTTGCATGAGCTTTCGTAAGAACATTAAGAAGACTTGATTTTCCAGCACTTGGTAATCCGATAAGTCCAACATCCGCTATATACTGCAGATCGAGATGTAACATTCTCTTTCTACCCAATTTTCCAGCTTCTGCATATCTTGGTGCTTTATCTTGGCTCGTTCTAAATTCAAAGTTCCCCCGACCGCCACGTCCACCTCGTGCCATGCATATTTTTTCTCCCAAACGCAATTCCCATTCTTCTAAAGTGTTTGTGTCTTTTATTTTTGTTCCAATTGGAATTCTAATTAAAATGTCATTCCCATTACCACCATGCTTCTTTTTTTTCATCCCCGGCTGTCCGTCAGGGGCTTGTATTTTTCTATTATGTCTAAACTGTTTTAAAGCTGTTAAATCTGATACTCCTTGAAAATAAATATTGCCTCCATTTCCTCCATTTCCACCATCTGGACCTCCTCTTGCAACAAACTTTTCTCGACGAAAAGAAATGTGTCCATCACCGCCTTTCCCCGCACAAATTTGAATTATCACATCATCGATTATCATAAGGGTATTATATACGAGTACTTAGTAGAACAGCGGGGATATATTGGAAAGTATCCGACCGCTATCCCACCCAGGAATGGGCGGGATAACAAAATCGAATATACTAGCAGCATAACACACTAACTGCTAAATTTCAAATCCAGAGATAGGAAATCATTGTTCTACTTGCATACTAAATTAGCGTTCTACTATAATATGTCCACCCAGTATGAAACGTAAATTATTATTCCTTATATCATTATTCACAATTTTTCTTCTTATTGTAGTCGTTCGCTTTTTTATAATGAAAAATAGTGCAAAACAGGGGAAAGTAAGAATACTTACATCACCAATAACTAATGTTGTTATTGATGAAAAATCTCTTGGAAAAACACCATTTGAGGCTTCGCTCGATGAAGGCGAATACTTAATCAAACTTATTCCTGAATCAGAAGAAGCAAGTAGTTCAGCTTCCTGGAATGGAAAAATAAAAATTTACAGGAACACCCTTACATATGTCAATCGCGAACTCGGTTCAAGCGATATAGCATCATCAGGCATTATTTTTAATATAAGAAAGATGGGAAAAAAACCAGATAAAAAAAACACAGGAGAAATTGAAGTTAAAACTGAGCCTGATGGTTCCATTGTATTTCTTGATAACGAAGAGCAGGGTATTGCTTCTTTGATAATGTCTGATGTTCCTCAAGGAGATCATGAGCTTTCAGTATTAAGTCCTGGCTTTTTTCGACGAAGCCAGAAAGTTAAAGTTGAATCAGGATACCGTGTAATTGCAGAATTTAAACTAGCGATTGATCCAACTCACAAGAAAGTAGATAGTGAAAACAAAGATATTGAAGCAACAAAAAGTGCTAAAACATCTCAAAAAATTATTCTTACCATCAAAGAGACCGATACTGGTTGGCTACGGGTTAGAATCGCTCCATCTTTGACAGCGTCTGAAGCAGCTAAGGTTAATCCAGGCGATACATTTGAACTTCTTGATGAAGAAGCTGGTTGGTACAAAATAAACTATGAAGAAAATAAAGAGGGGTGGATTTCATCAAATTATGTTGAAAAAACTACGTCTGATTCTGGCGACTCCGAATCTCCTCAATAATAAGGATAAAAAGCGCTAGTAAAATAGTAACTAAAAATATTGCAAGAACTTTCTGACTTCTTTGAAACCCTAAAGCAGCAATTCCAAATAAGAATGATACAATCCAATAAAATACAGCAATTCTTCTTCTGCCCCATCCTATTTTGAGAAGTCTATGATGAAAATGCCCTGCATCACCTAAAAATGGTGACTGCTTATTAATAATTCTCCGTGCAATAACATAAAGAGCATCTACAAGAGGAACAGATAAAACAAGTATTAAAGTCCCTATCTTCCCCCAGGACAATATAGACAGTACTCCTAACATAAATCCTGCAAGCGCTCCTCCGCTATATCCTGGCATGATTTTCTGAGGATAAAAATTCCAAATAAGGAATCCAAAATATGCTGCGCTAATAATAAAAGCAAAGATAACCACCGACTCGTTACTGATGTTGTGTCCAGTAAATCGAAAGGCTAAAAGCCCAAGGAAAAAACTTGAAATAGCCACAAAACCTGGCAGTTGACCATCAACTCCACCGCTCCAGTTAATGAAGTTCATTATTGCTACTATCCAAATAAGAGAAAATAAATTTGCGAAAATGAGAAAGTTATGCTGTCCGAAGAAATCTAATGTATAAGAAATCGTATCCAACCTGATTACTCCTCCTAATGGATTAGTAATATAAGGAACACCGAGTCCGGCAGTTATAACAAATGCAACAATGAGTATATTCAAAAAAAATCTTAAGTATGGTGAAAGGTCGTAATAATCATCCAATAATCCCATAAGAACAATCAAAAATCCTCCAATGAGGATTGCTATTAAAATTTTATTCAGAGGTAAAAAAAGAAGAGAAGCGATTAGTATAGCACTAAATATGGAAAGCCCACCGGCTCTTGGAATTATACCACTGTGTGTGTGGGCTGGATGCTTTCTAATAAGAGCATCATCGAGCAATTTAAAACGTTTTGCAAGCTTTATTACAAGAGGAGTTATTACAGTTGATATGATAAAAGTAATGATAATAATAAGAGCAAATTTCATATTGTTTTAGGATATATGTAGTATTATTTTTGTAAAAATTGTAGTAAATATCACAATGATTATGAGATTTGTATAGTAGATTATTTTCTTTAAAAGTCTGTTATCACCCACAAGTTTAAGAGCTATATTATTGACACTAATAAACAACAAAATAAGAATAGGAATAATGAAGATAAAAAAAAGATCTGCAACTTGATTATTACTTCCCGGTCGCGAGTAAAATAGTGGAATTTCTGGAGGCAGCTTTTGAAATTTAAAAACAAACACTCCAATCATCACTCCAAGCGAAACAAAAAAAACAAAAGGACTTGAGAGATAAATACGTTTCATACTAGAAATTATAGCAAAATAGATGAATTACTTAGCTTTATATAGACGAACATCTCTTTGCGGATAAGGAATGTCAATGTCTTTCTTCTGAAATTCGTTGAAAATGAGTTTAATTAATTCATGAACAATTCTGCCCCTATCTGCTGGATGAGCTATAACCACAAGTACTTCAAGATTAATACCTGAATCGGCAAATTGCCTGTAGCGTACTATGGGCGCAGGATCATGCAAAATTTCTCTATGTGTTTTAACAGTACTAATAATAATTTTCTCGACCTTCTCAAGATTGCTTTTATATGCTATTTGAATGGGGATCCGTACTCTGAGACTTGGCTCAAATCCGGTTTCGTTTATCACGGCATTTGTCACCATAACCGAATTCGGAACTGTTACGAGAATATTATCTCGAGTTTTGATTTTTGTACTTCTCGTTCCTATTTCAATTACTTCGCCTCGATAATGTTCGTTAATAATAACATAATCTCCAATCTGATATGGTTTATCAAAAAAAACGGAAATTCCTCCAAAAAGATTAGCGACAAGATCCTTTGCAGCAAAAGCCAGTGCTACACCTACTATACCAGCAGAAGCGATCGCTGGAGTAATATCTATCTCGTAAATGCGAAGGACAACTAATCCAAAGAGTGCTATTATTCCAATCGTTAAGACATTGTTCACAAGAGGAATAGCACTATGAATCTCTCCTTCTTTATTTACTGCAGAGGTTCTATTAAATTCAAGAAAAAGAATTTTGGATATTCGAATTGAGGCAAGTGCAACGAAAATAACTATTGCAAACAAATATCCTCGATAGATTTCATTTAAAAAAACTGCTGAGAAATCAAATCGAAGTAATATGCTATATATTCCTGTTGTGACAATAAGTACAAGGAGCAATTTTTTGACTATGGGTAATAAGATGTCATCAATATGATTCTTCGTCTTAGCGGTAAGGGATTTAATCAGCGTAGTAAAAATCGTATTTACGAACCACAATAGGATTAAGAACCAGAGTCCAATAAGAATGATTACGATAAAGGGATTGTTAAAAAAATATTCCATACAAAAAAGTATAACAGAGAAATCATAATAAGGATTCCATTTGACATTACAAAATGAGTTCTTATACTATATATAGTTAAAAATTAACTTTTCAATATGTTTACAGTACCTGATCTACCATATAAATATAATGCTCTTGAGCCTCATATTGACGAAAAAACGATGATTATCCATCATGATAAACATCATGTCGCGTATGTTAATAATCTCAACGCCGCTCTTGAAGGACAAGATGACTGGCTTAATATGAAAGTTGAAGATATTATTTCAAAAATTGATGAAGTACCGGATAATATCCGCATGGCGGTTAGAAATAATGGCGGTGGCCATGCAAATCACTCCCTCTTTTGGCAAATCATGTCACCAAATGGCGGAGGTGATCCGGAAGGAAAACTGTTAGATCATATGAATAAGTCCTTTGGATCGCTTGATGCCTTCAAAAAAGAGTTTACGCAAGCCGGAATGACACGTTTTGGAAGTGGTTGGGCTTGGCTCGTTATGAGTAGTAGTAAACTTTCTGTCACAAGTACCCCAAACCAGGATTCTCCTCTTATGGAGGGTAAGACTCCACTACTTGGGTGTGATGTTTGGGAACATGCATATTACCTCAAATATCAAAATATGCGAGCTGATTACATGAATGCATGGTGGAATGTTGTCAACTGGAAAGAGGTATCTAAAAGGTTCGAAGATGCAATGAGGTGATATGTCTGTAAAAGTAATTCAAAAAGTGTCACTTGCTGTGCTTAAAGATGGAAAAATGCTTATGGCCAGAAGCGCTAAGCATCAAGCCGTTTTCTTCACACCAGGGGGTAAAATTGAAAATGGGGAAACAGAACGACAAGCGCTTGAAAGAGAAATCCTTGAAGAGTGCGGTGTTGGAGTGATTGAAAAATCCATTAAATTTCTTAAAACCTTCGAAGCGCCAGCATTTGGTAAAAAGAATACATTCGTAAGAATACAACTCTACTCAGGAGAGCTCGATGGACAACCTCAAGCCTCTAGCGAAATAGCTGAGCTTAAATATTTTGATTCTTCGATTGAACCAAGCTATCTAACTATAACTGGAAAACTTATCTTTAAATGGTTGAAAGAAAATAATTATATAATATAGGCTTATGATACGGTCGATTTTTTCAGTAAAATTACTTTCAGTCGTTGTTTTAACAGTGGCTATACTATATACCACAGTTAACATTGCATACAATCGTCAAACACTGAATAAAATTGTTTCTAATATACAAGAATATCGAACCATCTCTCAAAATCTTATGAAACAACCAGTTCTAACAAAAACTCCTTCGCCCACCCCTCAGGAGATAATTATTAAAAAGATTCTACCCACCCTACCCCCTTATGCAGCGCGTAAAACTAACACTGACGAAAATATCGAATGGGGCATTGCTAAACAAATCGAAGAAGGAACATATACTATTCGAGTGGCTTACGACGAAAATATGACAACACCTCAGGAAGCGCATGAAGCACTTAATAAATATAGAGAAGTTAATGGAAGATCTAGACTCGAATGGAATGACACCTTGGCTGAATATGCCCAGTCCCGAGCAGTTACTTTTCAAACTATAGAAAACACTGATAAACATGCTGGTTTTAATAAATTTTTAGAAAATGAGGGCGGTTTTGACAAGCTTGGTTTCAGACGTGTTGGAGAAAATTCCTACTATGGAGGAAAACTTGTAGGGGTACATCTTATCGAGTGGGTTTTTGCACAGAGCCCTGGCCACAATGCAAATCAACTAGATCAGGGATGGTCACACGTTGGCGTAGGTGTAACAAATAGTTCTGCTAATTTTATTTTTGCTGGGGAAAAGATGTAATAAAATCTTAATCTCTGATCTAATTCAGCTACATTTTCTTCGTTACTTTGTACTCTAACTTCTTGCCCAATAGAAGCCTCGTATGAGATTCAAGAGCAGGCAAAGAGGAAAAGAAAAACGAAATAATTGGAAGTAAGTACCACTGAATAAAAAGAAGCGGAAGGTTATGTATGCGCGTTTTGACATTGACTCTCTCGCGAAGTTTATAATCGAAATAAACCATGATTACGAGAAAAAGTGATGTCAAAGTTAATATAAGTGAAGAAAGTTTAGGAAGAAGAAATCCTAAAACTGTTCTTTCAAAAACAGGATTTATTAGCGGAGGAATAGATGCACTAATAGTAAGAATAAAAAATGATGTTGGCCAAAAGAAATGGACTTCTGTAATAAAAAGGATTCTCTTCAATTTTACTATTGGATTAATATGAGGAGTATTAAAAAAACGCATTATCGCATATGGAATGTCAGAAGCTCCCCATGCCCACCTACGCTCTTGAGAGTATCTGCTTTTAAATGTATTAAATAAACCCTCACTTAGCACACCGTCGCGTGTAATTGGTAAATATATGGGAATTGTTTTAACCTTTTCACCGAATGTGAAGAAAGCTTGTAAATAAATGTGCCAATCTTCAGGAATAATATCTGTATCCCAATAACCAACTTCTTCCAGGAGCCATAGATTCGTTGAATATGTTGAAATTTGAATAAGATCATCTTTTTGTGATAAATATGCAAATCGTGCAACGGATGATAGAATCGATTGAACCCTAACCGGAAGTGGCAATTTCCAAAAATTACTGTATAAAAGAACTGGTGCCCAAAAAAATCTATATTTCCGATCTTTATCAAGTAGGAACTTATATGTTACGTACGCTAAATAATTCTTTGGCATTAAGCTGTCAGCATCACATACAGTGATGATTACCTTATCGGATTTAATACCTTTATTCTTCACAATTTTAGAAATGAATTTGGCAGCATGCGTACCATTACTCGCCTTACCAACAACTTCACCATCAATGAGACGATGATATGTAGTATAAAAATCAGCGAATGTACTCTTGTATTCTTTTGTGAGCTCAATCCCTCTTTCTTTCGCGATATCGCCCTCTCGCTCTTCCATTGCTAGCACTATGTATATTTTATCCTTTGGATAATTTTGCTCAGCAAGCCGATCGAGTGTTTTCCTCAGCTTCGAAGTAGTCTCCTTGTAGTTGGCAATAATAAAAAAATGGTAAATCTCATGGAAATTTTTTTTTCTACTTACCTTGCTATACCAATTTATTTTTTCTGAGCGATTTATAAGTCGATAGGAAATACCCGCAAAATATACAGTTTTAGTTGATTTATAAAGAAAATAAAGGAAATATGCGAGTATAAGATATGAAGCGACAGCAGGGTGAAAAGGTGATAACCAAATCGGCATGGTAATTGCCGCCCATACTAAAATCGGCACCAATCGTTCAGCGAACCTGTAGAAATATCTAGATTGGAGTATCTTCTGTCTCATAATTTAGCTTCTTCTATTGGTCCAAAATAACATTATACCAAATTATTATTTACTTATGGAAAAGCAAGAGTGAAATAGAGGCTAAAAGTGAACCTAGTATTATTATATTAATGGGATCTAAAATTTGAAGCGTATTAAGTAGCAAAATAGTTCCACACGTAAAACTTACTAAAAATGATAATTTCTTTCCAGTAAAAAAATCTAATACTGTAAATACGATTGTTGAAATTAATATGATTGCGCTTAGAATAACGAGCATATTGGTTGGCGGAATGAAATAAAAAATAGAAATGAGCAAGAGAATCAACAGAATGAGAAGAATATGGGCACCTGTAACCTTCGGGTATATTTTTTTTCTATTTTTCCTCATGCTTTAATGATAATCCCGAAGTTTTATGAGTGCAACGAAAAAAATTGTAGGTGATAATCAAATGCGATCTGACTTCATCTTGAGTACAATATTTTGTGGAACTTCCTCATAGTGAGAGGGCTCCATATAGGGAATGCCTCTTCCTTCAGTCAGAGATCGAACTGTTGTTACATAACCTGAAAGTTCAGAAAGTGGAGCAAATGCTAAAATGATTGTCGAATGACCTCTTTTTTCCGTTCCTTGGATTTTACCTCTCCTACTTGAAAGGTCTCCAATTATTGTACCCATATATTCTTCGGGCACAGTAACTTCGAGTTTCATAATTGGTTCGAGAAGTGTTAATCCAGCTTTTTTACTCCCTTCCTGCAGAGCCATAGATCCAGCAATTTTAAATGCCAAATCTGAGGAATCAACGTCGTGGTATGTACCATCATATAGTGTTACTTTCATATCAGTCATAGGGTAGCCCAAAAGAACACCTTTCTCCATTGCTTCAATAACACCTTTTTCTACAGAAGGAATATATTCATTTGGAATAGACGCACCTTTTATTGCGTTTTTAAATTCAAATCCTTCGCCTCTACCTCGAGGTTCTAATTCAATAAAGCAGTGCCCATATTGACCACGTCCACCCGTTTGTTTGATATATTTTCCTTCAGCTTCTACTGTTTTCGATATTGTTTCACGATACGCCACTTGTGGTTTACCAACGTTGACATTCATTCCCATTTCTCTTTTCATTCGGTCAACAAGAATCTCGAGATGCAACTCACCCATTCCAGAGATTATTGTTTGTCCAGTCTCGTGATCAATCTTTACCTGAAAAGTTGGATCCTCCTCAGACAGTCTTTGTAGTGTATAAGAAAGTTTTTCTTGATCTGATTTTGTTTTTGGTTCGATTGCAAGAGATATAACGGGGTCAGGAAATGTAATCTGTTCGAGTTCAATTTGATTATTTTCATCTGCAAGAGTATCTCCTGTCCCAGCATTTTTAGGTCCGATCAACCCAACAATCTCCCCTGCAAAAGCTTGATCAACTTCTTCGCGCTGATTCGCATGCATAATCATTATCCGACTTATTCGTTCTTTATTCTTTTTTGAAACATTGTATATGTATGATCCTGATTTTAATACGCCAGAATAAATTCTTGCATAGGTGAGTTTTCCAACATGAGGATCGAGCTGAATTTTGAACGCAAGTGCGGCAAGCGGTGCATCTGTGATTAAATCACGGGTAATTTCTTCTCCAGTTTTAGGATGAATTCCTTTTATTTTTATTAAATCTTTTGGAGAAGGTAGATAGTCAACAATAGCGTCGAGCATAGGTTGAACTCCCTTATTTCGCAACGAAGTTCCACAAAATATTGGTACTATTTTGTAAGCAATAGTCGCTTTTCGTATACCGCCCATGATCTCTTCTATGCTCAACTTCTCCCCATTCAGGTATTTCTCAAGTAATACATCATCACCTTCACATGCAGCTTCTATTAATATTTCACGCTGTTTTGAAACTATGTCAATGAGGTCGCTTGGAATCTCTGCTATATCAAATTCAATTCCTTTTTCGTCCTTTCCCCAAATATAGCTTTTCTCACGAATAATATCGACAACTCCCTTAAACGAATTCTCAGCACCGATTGGATAGACCATAGCAATTGGTTTTGCTCCCAATCGTTCTGTAATTTCCTTTAGAGTCTCTTCAAAATTTGCTCCTATCTTATCCATTTTATTAATAAAGCAGACTCTTGGAACATTGTATTTGTCCGCTTGTCTCCATACTGTTTCAGATTGAGATTGAACTCCTTCTTCTGCATCAAAAACCATAACAGCACCGTCAAGAACGCGCAGAGATCTTTCTACTTCTGCAGTAAAATCAACATGCCCAGGAGTGTCAATAATATTGATACGCATATCTCTCCAGAAAGTCGTTGTAGCTGCTGAAACAATGGTAATACCACGTTCTCGTTCCTGTTCCATCCAATCCATTTGTGTTGTTCCTTCGTCAATATCTCCAATTTTGTATGTTCTTCCTGTATAAAACAGGATCCTCTCGGTCGTGGTTGTTTTACCTGCATCAATATGTGCAATAATGCCGATGTTTCGGATTTTATCCGGATCAACAATTCTATTCTTTGTTACAATGCTTTGTTGTGCCATAATAGGAAAGTGTGTTTACCAATTAAAGTGTGCAAAAGCTTTATTTGCTAGCGCGAGTTTTTCAACCTGAATCTTTTTATTAACCGCTTCACCTTGATTTTGATAGGCATCCATTAATTCGGAAAAGAGTTTGTCACTAAAGGTGTGGTATTGCTTATTTGGTCTTTTGTTCGCGCTTTCGATAATCCAGTTAAGCGCTAAGAAAATTCTCCTTGCTGGACGGGTATCCATTGGCACCAAATATGAAGCGCCACCAACTCTCCGTGGTTTAACCTCTTTAGTAGGTGAAACATTACTAATCGCACCTTGTAAAACTTCTAACGGATCAAGCTTTTTATCCCTTATCATACTGAGAGAATTGTAAACTGCGCGTTGAGCAACTGTTTTCTTTCCATCCTTCATTGTGTAGTTTATAAGTTTAGCTACCTCGTAGCTACTATGTATTGGATCTTTTTGTGTATTTCTTTTTTTGTATCCTCTGCGTGGCATAGTGTTTTAAAATAAAAGTGTTAATTAGATTTTTCTCGCCGTGCTCCGTATTTAGATCGAGACGTCTTTCTACCTTCAACACCTGTTGTATCAAGAACGCCTCGCACTATATGATATTTTACTCCCGGCAAATCTTTGACTCGGCCTCCTCTTACAACAACCACAGAGTGCTCTGCTAATTGGTGACCGATTCCTGGAATATAAGCTGTAATTTCAGCACCATTAGAAAGCTTCACACGAGCTACCTTACGAAGTGCTGAGTTTGGTTTCTTTGGAGTCATAGTTTTTACAATAGTGCATACACCTCTTTTAAAAGGACTCGAATGAAATACTTTTCTCCTTTTTATACTATTTATTGAATGTTTTAAAGCAACAGCTCTTGCTTTTCGCAATTTCGGTTTTCTTCTTTTATGTATTAGTTGGTTAATTGTTGGCATAAAAAAATATTACTAAAGAGAAACTACTGGACTTTCTTCAGTTTGTACTTTTTCTTCTTTGGGTCCATAGTATTTATTAAGTAATTCCTCTGTAACTGGAATAAGCCTTCCAATTATAACATTTTCTTTTAGCCCGATTAGATTATCGACTTGGCCTTTTAGAGAAGCCTGAGTGAGAACATTGGTTGTGCCCTGAAATGATGCTGCAGAAAGCCATGAGTCAGAATATGTGGCTGCGCGAGTAATCCCTAAAATAGAAACTCTCCCTATGGCTGGTCTTCCTCCTTGAGCTAAAACTTTTTTATTTTCTCTGTCAAATCTATATTTCGAAGATACTTCGCCTACAATGAACTTTGTATCACCTTCGTTAT